>NZ_JAACGD010000081.1 GCF_022810445.1 Candidatus Cardinium sp. cBcalN2
AAACAGTTGCCGGGAGGGATTGCAGAGAGGTTCCTGTTTTTCCAGCTGTAAACTAAGCTTTCTGATCGCACTTTTCTCATCAGCCCTTGATTTTTTGGCTACTTTTTGCTTGATCAAAAAGTAGCTTTAAAAAATTCATTTTTTACCAGTGTCAGGAACAGATACCTATTTTGACTAGTACCTTAATAGATTCGATTCCAATATTTCTTTTCCACCTGGAATCAGGTTTAATTGTTTAGCTTCTTCTAGATCAACCCATAGGTAATCTGTATGTTCCTGATTGAGCACAATTTCATAATCATATGGTTGATATCTACGTAAAACTGCTTTAAATAAATGAAGTAGATAGTCTTGTTTTGGTGTAAGCATCCTTACATAAATAGTTTGCACAAGATGCGTCTCCTTTGGAAGCAGTAAGATGCCGGTTTCTTCTTCTGTTTCTCTTATAACCGCTTGAAGAGGTGTTTCGTTTTGTTCTAACTTGCCACCTGGCATGCACCATGTGTTGTTCGCAGTTGTGCAGTTATTTCTTTTTAACAATAGTATTTTTCGATTGCATACTATATGGCATGTGGCTACCGATTTGACAGGGTTGAAATGCGCTATTAACAATGGGTCAAATGCAAAAAGACCACCTTTAAATAATACTGGTTTCATTGCAGATTCATTTAACGTATCTTAAAGTGTGGGGTCAAACTGAATGGATACAAATGTGGACTTGAAGGGATTCGAACCCCTAACCGCTGCATCCGTAGTGCAGTGCTCTATCCAGTTAAGCTACAAGTCCAACATTGAGGTGCTATGCAAATTTAACAAACAAAAATTTATTTCAAACTAATATTTTGAGATATTTAAAAAAAAAAGTACTTTTGTTAAAGCATATTTTACTCTAAAATATTATATATATGTACATAAGAAAAAAATTTTTCACGCTGTTATTGTTTTTTGTTGCGGTTCATAGTGGCCATGCAGTTTCTCAAGATTTTCCATCTTCTACTGTTGTCGATACGCCAGAGCAAACAGAACCTGACACCTATCTGCCACCCATAGAAAACTATCCTAGTCTTATGATAGGGCTGCTAAAAGCAGATTTTTTATACAGTTTAGATTCGAATCTATCTATACCTTTTCAAAAGGTGAAAAAATTAGATTGGTCTAGTTTATTGCGTAAAAATGCAGCATTTTTGTATTCCATTCGTATTAATAAGTCCCGTTTTGCCTTGTCTTTAGGGTGTGGTTGGAGTACTTTGTACTATGCTTTTACGGGTAGGCAGGAAGGTGGTGATACCGTCTATATGACCCTTAAAAGAAGCGATGTATCCCGTACAGATTGTGAAGATTTAGTCAATGAAACCGGTAAAAAATATGCTTATTCTGCTATTAACATTCCTTTCATTGACTTTTTATTCAGACTTCGATTCAATAGTGTCTTACATGAACCCAAAGCAGGCTTTCATGGTTGGTTAGGGGGTAAAGTAGGCGTACGTAGGCCTGCTTCTACCATAACCCATTATGAAGAGTATAAAGATCCAGGCGCTTCTTCAGTTTGTGAAGGTAATTTTAATCTTAAAAGATTTGCGTTTGGCATTCAGGTTGGAATAGGCTATCACCGTTTTGGTTTAGTAGGTGATTTTAATTTGACACCTCTTTTTGAAGACAAAGAAGGTCCTGTTAATGCTAATCGACTCAGACCTTTCTCCTTGGCTATTTATGTAGATCTGATATAGGTTGTTTACTAGTAATTAGTATGGCTTTTAGGGGCTCCATCGTTAAAAAAGTGTTATTTTGCTTATCTATTTTATTCCTTTTGTATAAGGGAAATATTTTTCGTAGCTTTGCTAGACCTATTTAGGTAGTGGATCTGCTATATTTCCCTTACCTTTTTTACTGCCTTTTTAGGGGGAGATGCCAGAGCGGCCAATTGGGGCGGACTGTAAATCCGTTGCGTAAGCTTCGAAGGTTCGAATCCTTCTCTCCCCACTTTTAGGTAGTAGTAGTTTTTAGAGCAGTATAAAGCGGGAGTAGCTCAGTTGGTAGAGCGGCAGCCTTCCAAGCTTCAGGTCGCGAGTTCGATCCTCGTCTCCCGCTCTTTAAGTTGCTATAGGGCCGGTGTAGCTCAGTGGTAGAGTGCTTCCTTGGTAAGGAAGAGGTCACGGGTTCAAGTCCCGTCATTGGCTCCACATTGGAATAGATTTGAGGAAGCTGGTTTTGATAGGTCCAAAAAAGTTATTGTATAAACTATTTATTTTTATTTTATTGAAAATCTAACGAATTATTAAGCTATGGCAAAGGAAACATTTAATCGGTTAAAGCCCCATGTAAACATTGGCACAATTGGTCACGTTGACCATGGCAAAACAACTCTTACAGCTGCTATTACTACTGTTTTGGCCAAAGCAGGCTTGGCAGAAAAAAAAGAGTTCTCAGCCATTGATGCTGCTCCAGAAGAAAAAGAACGAGGTATTACTATTAATACGGCTCACGTAGAATACCAAACCCAAAATAGGCATTATGCCCACGTGGATTGTCCAGGTCACCGAGACTATGTTAAAAATATGATTACAGGTGCTGCCCAAATGGATGGTGCGATTCTCCTAGTGGCAGCTACGGATGGTGCCATGCCTCAAACTAGGGAGCATATTCTTTTAGCTAGTCAAATTGGTGTCCCACGCATTGTAGTTTTTTTGAATAAGGTAGATCTCGTAGATGATCCTGAAATGATTGAGTTGGTAGAGCTTGAGGTTAGAGAACTATTAAATGCTTATAAGTTTGATGGTGATAATACACCTATTATTCGTGGTTCTGCGCTAGGTGCTTTGAATGGAGAGCCCCAGTGGGAAGCAAAAGTGGAGGAGTTGATGGCTGCAGTAGATACCTATATTCCCCTTCCTGTCCGATTGGTAGATCAAGACTTTTTAATGCCTGTAGAGGGTACCTGTACGATTACAGGTCGTGGAACGGTTGTAACGGGTAGAATTGAAAAAGGTGTGATTACCACAGGTAGCCCGGTTGAGATTATTGGTATGGGTGCTGAAAAATTGACTTCTACGGTTACAGGTGTAGAAATGTTCCGAAAAAACCTAGATAGGGGTGAGGCTGGTGATAATGTGGGGCTTTTGCTTCGTGGTATCGATAAATCTTCTATTCAGCGTGGTATGGTTGTTTGCAAGCCAGGCAGTGTAAAGCCACATAGTAAGTTTAAAGCGGAAGTCTATGTTTTAACCAAGCAGGAAGGAGGGCGTCATACACCATTTTTTAACAAATATAGGCCACAGTGTTACTTTAGAACAACAGATGTTACCGGCGAAGTAAAACTACCTGCAGGAGTTGAAATGGTCATGCCAGGTGATAATGTTAACTTGGAAATTATGCTTATTCATAGTATTGCCATGGAAGTAGGTTTGCGTTTTGCCATTCGTGAAGGGGGTAGAACAGTAGGCGCTGGAAGGGTTACTGAAATTATTGAATAAACTGTTTTTCTATTCTCTTGTTGCTGATTTAGTAAGCATTACTCGCTTATGCTGAGCAATCTTTCTATTCAAGACTATGACAAGGTTAGCCAAGAAAAAACCCGCTCTTGTAAAAAGTTGTGGTATATAAATCATACGGGTGTAGCTCAACTGGTAGAGTGGTGGTCTCCAAAACCATAGGCTGGGAGTTCGAGTCTCTCCACCCGTGCATAAAACAATATGTCAAAAGCAAAAATATTTATACGAAATCTAATACAAGAAGTAAAGTATAAGATTACTTGGCCTCCCTACCATAAGTTGCAAAGTAGTTCTCTGCTCGTGCTTGTAACCTCTTTTATATTTGCGCTTCTTATTGGGCTTATGGATTGGTCTTTAAAAAAAGCTTTCGTGTGGTTTTATAATGCTTTTTAAAAAATAGACGAATGGGATGAATGCATTACAGTGGTACGTGCTTAAAGTAGTCACTAAGCAAGAAGAAAAAATAAAAGCTAATCTACAAGCGGAGCTTGTTAGAGAAAATTTGCAGCCTATTGTTGGTGAGCTGTTAATACCCTACGAAAAGGTATATGAGGTCCGTGCTGGGAAAAAATATATAAAAAGCAGAAACTTGTTTCCTGGTTATATATTTTTACAGGCAGATTTATCAAATGGCCTTCTGGTACAGTTGCTAAAAAGTATAACGGGTGCTTTGGGCTTCTTAGGTGTTAGGGGATGGCGTGGTACACCTGTTCCGCTGAGTCAAGCCGAGGTAGATCGCGTGATAGGTAAAGCCAATAGCCTTGAACCTAGCCATCTAAAGTTGAATACGATTTTTGCGCTGGGAGAAGTAGTTGAAATTATAGATGGTCCTTTTGCAAGCTTTTCTGGAAAAGTGCAAGAGATTTTTGAAGAAAAAAAAACACTAAACGTAGTTGTTAAAATTTTCGATGAGCGGAGTACGCCTGTAGAATTAAGCTATACGCAGGTTAAAAAGCTTTTTTAATAGACTTTTTACCAAGTGCTCTTTAATAAATTTAAAAAAAGCGCATTCAAGTAAGGTAGCATACTAAATATATTTGACGAGCATAGATAAACTTCGACACCAAAATGACCATTGGAAATAGGTCTTCAAAGAGGTCTAATCAGTTAGCGCATCTGTGCTAAAGGTTTTTATAAAATGCATACAATTATGTCTAAGCCAATTTTAGGTTACGTAAAGTTACGGGTTAAGGGAGGGGCAGCCAATCCATCTCCCCCAGTAGGTCCAGCACTAGGTAGCAAAGGTATCAATATTATGGAGTTCTGTAAGCAGTTTAATGCTAGAACAAAGGATCAACAAGGGGAAATTGTACCTGTCATCATTACTGTTTATCAAGATAAGTCTTTTGACTTTATAATTAAAACCTCCCCTGCTGTTATTTCAATTATGAAGCTGGCACAGATTACAAAAGGCTCTCCTGAGTCCAATAGACGTAAGGTAGCTAGTATTAGTTGGGAGCAGATCGGGCAAATTGCAACAGATAAATTGCCAGATTTGAATGCCTTAAATGTGCACGCTGCCATGCGTATGATAGCTGGAACAGCAAGAAGTATGGGTGTTACCGTAGAGGGTACCCCACCTTGGGTTAAATAAAAGATAGGAACATGGCAATTCAAAAAAAGGCTAAACATACCGCAGCAGTTTCTTCTAAAGAAGTCTATCATTTAAGTGAAGCTGTTCAAATGGTGCAAAAAAACACTTTTACAAAGTTTGATGCCTCCATGGATGTGGCCATTCGCTTAGGTGTAGATCCTAAAAAATCTGATCAAATGGTAAGAGGAACGGTATCTCTGCCACATGGAACAGGTAAGTCCTGCAGAATCTTGGTGCTTTGTACAGCAGATAAAGAACAAGAGGCCACACAAGCTGGTGCAGACTATGTAGGGTTAGATGACTACATAGAAAAAATTGCAGCTGGTTGGACAGATGTAGATGTAATCATTACTATGCCAACTGTTATGGTTAAACTAGGTAAGTTGGGTAAAATATTAGGTCCTCGTGGCCTGATGCCTAATCCCCGGGTAGGTACCGTAACCATGGATGTGGCTAAGATGGTTAAAGAAGTCAAGAGTGGAAAAGTAAGCTTTAAGGTCGATAAGTATGGCATTGTACATAGTAGTATAGGCCGTGTTTCTTTCCCTCAAGAAAAGATAGTAGAGAATGTGATGGAGTTGTTGAGAGCGATTGTTAAGTTAAAGCCAGCCTCTTCGAAAGGGCTTTATGTAAATAGTATTAGTCTTTCTAGCACGATGAGTAGAGGCGTTTTCGTAGATAGGAGCATTGCCGTTGGGCTTTAGAAAAATGAAACGAGAAGAAAAATTACAGGTTATAGAAAATCTAGTGGAAAAATTTTCCACTTTCGACTGTTTTTATCTGGTAGACGCTATGGGTCTTACCGTAGAGCAGGTAAACAAATTTAGGAAAAGTTGCGCGCAGCAGAATATAGTCTATCAAGTAGCTAAAAATACCCTGATACAGAAGGCACTAGAGCGATCTGAAAAGTGTGCGCCTTATGCAACCTCTTTTTCGACCATTTTAAAAGGCTTTTCTGGTATTTTGTTTAGCCGCGACAGTGGGCGTGCCCCTGGGAAAATGTTAAAAGCTTTTTTGGAAGCTGAAAAACTAAACCTTCCTGTTCTGAAAGGTGCTTCTATTCATGGTGATTTATTTATTGGCGTAGAACACTTGGATGTATTGAGTAACCTAAAATCAAAAGAAGAGATTCTGGGCGATATCATGGGACTTTTGAAAGCACCTATTACAAACGTTATGAGTCCGGTTCAATCTGGCCAGAGACGTTTAATGGGAGTAGTAAAGACTTTAGCGCAAGCATCTGCTTAACAAGCGAAGTTTTTCTCTTTTTATATCTATCTAAATTTTATTAAACCTTTATAAATTATGGCCGAGTTAAAAGTTTTAGCTGAACAGCTTGTTAATTTAACGGTTAAACAGGCAAACGAGCTATCTGATATTTTGAAAAATGAGTATGGTATTGAACCTGCTGCTTCTGCCCCTATGGTGGTAGCTGCTGGTCCTGCAGTGGCAGCTGAAGCGGTATCGGAAAAAACAGCATTTGATGTTATCGTAAAATCAGGCGGCGCTTCTAAGCTAGCAGTTGTAAAGCTAGTAAAAGAGATAACAGGCTTATCTTTGAAAGAAGCCAAAGACTTTGTTGATAGTGTACCTGCTACCATGAAAGAGAACCTTCCTAAAGAAGAAGCAGAGAGCATAAAAAGAAAATTAGAAGAAGCTGGTGCAGAGGTTGAGTTGAAGTAGCTGACTAGCCTATATAATCTGTTAACCCTTAGCCTATTTATTCTGTATAGGGCTGAGGGTTTATCTTTTTTGCTTCCTATAAATGATAAATTTGTAGCACTTTCGTAAAGAAAAAACAATCTAGTAAACAAAATTGCCATATGCCTTCTGCTGAAGCCCCTGCAAACTATACTGATTTGCTTGAAATCCAGTTAAAATCTTTTAGAGATTTTTTTCAGCTGGGTGTTAGTCCAGAAAATAGAATAAGTGAAGGCCTCTACAAGGTTTTTATGGAGCACTTTCCTATTGAAGATTCTAAACGGAACTACATTCTGGAGTTTATTGATTATAACCTAGAACTTCCTCAATATACTCCTAGAGAGTGTATTGAACGTGGTTTGACCTATGATGTGCCTTTAAAAGCAAAGTTACGCTTGTTGCAAAATGATGAACATACTGGAAAGTACGAAGGCGTTGAGCAAGAAGTTTTTTTGGGTAATGTTCCCTATATGACCGATCAAGGCTCCTTTATTTTAAGTGGTGTCGAGCGTGTGGTTGTTTCTCAAGTGCATAAATCATCTGGTATTTTCTTTTTTCAGAATAAACACATTAGTGGGTCCAATGTTTACTCTGCTAAAGTGGTTCCTGCCAAAGGTGTTTGGATTGAGTTTTCAGTTGATATCAACTCGGTAATGTATGTCTATCTAGATAGGAAAAAGAAAATTCCTATTACCACCATGTTGCGTGCCATTGGCTATAGCAGTGATAAAGATATCTTAGATATATTTGGTCTTGCAGATGAAGTAGAAGCAAGTAGAGCTGTTTTATCGCAACATATAGGTCGTAAACTAGCGGCGCGGGTTTTAAAAAGTTGGGTAGAAGAGTTTATAGATGAGGAAACTGGTGAATCTTATCCATTCACAAGGTATGAAGTGCTTGTGGAACGTAATACGCCATTGGATGAATCCATTATAGAGGTCATTTTAGCTTCCGATGTGTCTTCTGTTATATTACATAAATCAGACGCAACTTATTCCGACTATCACCTTGTTTACAATACTTTTGGCAAAGACAATACCAATGATACCAAGGAGGCCATAGATCAAATTTACCGCCAGTTGCGTAACGCAGACGCACCTGATGAGCAAACTGCTCGTGAAACCGTAGAAAGCCTTTTTTTTAGTAGTAAGCGCTATACCTTGGGTGAAGTAGGTCGTTATAGGATCAATAAAAAATTAAACCTAGATGTTCCAGTAAAAACTTGTGTATTAACACAAGAGGATATTATACAAATTATTCATTACCTGATCAGGGTAGTTAATGGTAAAGCAGAAGTAGATGATATTGACCACTTAAGCAATCGCCGCGTGCGTTCGGTTGGGGAACAACTTTTTACCCAATTTGGTGTAGGGCTTTCTCGTTTGGCTAGAACCATCCGGGAGCGAATTAATATTAGAGATAATGAGCTATTTAAACCTGCAGATCTCATTAACGCACGTACCCTTTCTTCTGTGATCAATTCTTTCTTTGGTATTAATCCGCTTTCTCAGCTGATTGATCAAGTCAATCCATTGGCCGAGATTACCCATAAACGTCGTGTGTCTGCCTTAGGGCCTGGTGGTCTTTCTAGAGATCGTGCTGGTTTTGAGGTTCGTGACGTCCACTACTCCCATTATGGTAGGTTGTGTACGATTGAAACACCCGAAGGTATGAACATTGGTTTGATTTCTTCACTTTGTATGTATGCACGTGTCAACAATATGGGCTTTATCGAGACCCCTTATAGGCAGGTAGCCAATGGAAAAGTTGATCTGACGGGTGAGATCTGTTACCTAAGTGCCGCAGAAGAAGAATCTGCTAATTTTGCCCCTGCTAGTGTACGGTTAGATTCAAATGGCCAGATCCTAGATAGCCGTGTTAAAGTTCGAAGTGGAGATGAATATCCTTTAGTAAAGCCAGAGCAGGTGAATTACATGGATATTTCCAGTAGTCAAATTGCTTCGGTTGCTGCTTCTTTGATTCCATTTTTGGAGCATAATGATGCCAGTCGTGCCTTGATGGGTTCTAACATGCAGCGTCAGGCTGTCCCGCTGATCCGACCAGATATCCCTATTGTTTGCACGGGTGTAGAAAAACGAGTGGCTAAAGAGTTTAGAGGTTTACCTACTGCAGCGGGTAGTGGTTTGGTCACCTATGTGGATAGTAGAAAAATTGTAGTTCAGTATGACCGTTCAGAAGAAGAAACACTCGTTGCATTTAATGAAGCTTCTGTAACCTATTCCATGGATAAGTTCAGGGGTACCAATCGCAGTACTTGTATTAACCTGTCTCCCATTGTTTCTAAAGGCAGTCGTGTAGAAAAAGGGCAAGTGCTTTGTGAAGGCTATGCTACTAAAAATTCAGAACTTGCACTAGGTAAAAATTTAAAAGTTGCTTTCTTATCTTGGAAAGGTTACACCTTTGAAGATGGTATTGTGATTTCTGAACGTATTGTTCGAGACGATGTTTTTACCTCTATTCATATCAAAGAATTTATTCTTGAGGTAAAAGATACCAAATTTGGTGCAGAAGAGTTGACCAATGAAATCCCTAATGTTAGTGAAGAAGCCATTGCCAAGTTAGACCTGGATGGTATTGTTAAAGTAGGTACAGAAGTTAAAGAAGGGGATATCTTAATTGGTAAAATTACCCCTAAAGGAGAGATAGATGTTACACCAGAAGCTAGGCTATTGAAAGCCATTTTTGGTGATAAAGCAGGTGATGTAAAAAATACTTCTTTAAGGGTCCCATCTGGTATGGAAGGTACTGTCATCGATACTAAAATTTTTTCTAGCCCTGAAAGAAGTAAAGAAAGTAAAGAAAAAGTTAAAAAAGAACTGGAATTTTTAAAGAAAGCGCATGCCAAGCATTTAGTCAAATTGCGTGACGTAGCCATTAAAAAGCTCTCTGTTGTTTTAGATGGCGTGACCACTAACGGTATTTATCATCAATTTGGGGATGAAATTATTCCTGAAGGCATTAAACTTACCGCTTCATTGATTACTGAGAAGCTTTTTCCTCCTAAGAATATTTACCGTGATGAGTCTCTTTATAATGTTCCAGCAGAAGCCAATCTAATAGGTGATCTTATCCCCAGTAATTGGACAGCTGATTCAGCTAAAAATGATCTAGTACAACGGATTGTAGCTAACTATGTTAAAGAATGTACCGAGTCTGTTGTACGTTTTAAGCGTGAAAGGTTTACACTAGAAGCGGGCGATGGGCTACCTAAGGGCGTAGTAAAGATTGCTAAGGTCTATATTGCAGAAAAAAGAAAGCTTAAGGTTGGTGACAAAATGTCTGGAAGACATGGTAATAAAGGTATTGTTTGTAAGATCGTACCTCAAGAAGATATGCCATTCTTAGCAGACGGTACACCCGTAGATGTTGTATTGAGTCCATTAGGCTTGCCTTCTCGTATGAACTTAGGTCAATTATATGAAACTGTTCTGGGGTGGGCTGGTCATGCATTAGGTAAGCGTTATACTAATCCCATTTTTGAGGGTATGACCTTAGACGATATCTCCAATGAGTTGGATCTGGCTGGCTTACCTGCTTTTGGTAAAACAACGGTTTATGATGGAGGAACCGGCATGCCATTTAACCAAAAAGTTACGGTTGGCGTAGTCTATCTGCTCAAGCTGGCCCATTTGGTAGATGATAAAATGCACGCTCGTTCTACAGGTCCTTACTCTTTGATTACCCAGCAACCATTAGGTGGTAAAGCCCAATTTGGTGGACAAAGATTTGGTGAAATGGAAGTATGGGCCTTGGAAGCATATGGTGCTGCCTACACCTTACAAGAAATGCTCAACACCAAATCAGATGATGTAGTGGGTAGATCTAAAGCCTATGAAGCCATTGTGAAAGGTAATAATATTCCAAAACCCAATTTATCTGAGTCTTTTAATGTATTGATTCATGAATTAAGAGGACTAGGCCTTGAAATTACACTTGTATGATCATCCCTTCTTTATCTAAATCGCGTAGCAAGTTAACCATATGAAATTCAAAAAAAATAGGGCACAATCTGCTAAATTTTCTGGTATCGTTGCCAGTCTTTCCTCTCCAGAGGTTATTTTATCCCGTTCATCAGGAGAAGTCACTTTGCCAGAAACGATTAATTATAGAACCCACAAACCTGAAACCAAAGGATTATTTTGTGAGCGCATATTTGGCCCTATAAAAGATTGGGAGTGTCATTGTGGTAAGTATAAAGGCATTCGCTACAAAGGCATTGTGTGCGATAGATGTGGTGTTGAAATTACAGAAAAAAAGCAGCGTAGAGAACGAGTAGGTCACATCGAGTTGGTGGTTCCCGTGACCCATATTTGGTACTTTAGAGTGTTACCTAGTAAAATTAGTTATTTGCTGGGTATACCTACTAAAAAAGTAGAACAGATTGTCTACTATGAGCGTTATGTAGTGCTTCAACCGGGCATCAAACAACAAGATGGTGTAGCCCCTATGGATCTGCTCTCTGAGGATGAATATCTGGATATTTTAGATCAGTTGCCTCCAGAAAATCAATTATTGAGCAACTCAGATCCTAATAAATTTATAGCTTTAATTGGCTCAGAAGCTATTGAATCTATTCTAAAAAAACTTGATTTAGAAAAGCTTTCGATTGATTTAAGAGAACAGTTACTTACTGATGCTTCTCAACAACGGCGCTTGGAAGTGGTCAAAAGACTAAAAATTGTAGAGGGTTTCAGAGATGTACATAAAAAAGTAGAAAATCGTCCAGAATGGATGGTTATGCGCATATTGCCCGTTATTCCGCCGGAGTTACGTCCTCTTTTTTCTTTAGGAGGCGGTAAATTTGCGACCTCTGATTTAAATGATCTTTATCGAAGAGTGATTATTAGAAATAATAGACTCAAGAGGCTCTTAGATATTAAGGCCCCTCAGATCATCATACGCAACGAGATGCGTATGTTGCAGGAGGCAGTAGATTCTTTATTTGATAATTCCCGTAAGGTAAATTCAGTGGCTTCAGAGGGTGTTCGGCCATTGAAATCCTTGTCTGATATGTTAAAAGGTAAGCAAGGTCGTTTTAGGCAGAATTTGCTCGGTAAGCGCGTGGATTATTCCGGTAGATCGGTTATTGTCGTAGGGCCTGAGTTGCGATTGCATGAGTGTGGACTACCCAAAGAGATGGCAGTTGAACTATTTATGCCTTTTATCATCCGTAGGCTGATAGAGCGTGGTGTAGCAGAAACTGTAAAAGTGGCCAAGCGATTAATAGAAGAAAAAGATCCTGTTATTTGGGATGTATTAGAGAATGTACTTAAAGGTCATCCTGTATTGCTCAACCGAGCACCTACCCTGCACCGATTGGGTATACAAGCATTTCAGCCTAAGTTGATTGAAGGTAAAGCCATTCAGTTACATCCTTTAGTTTGTACCGCCTTCAATGCCGACTTTGATGGCGATCAAATGGCTGTTCACGTTCCGCTTGGTCAAGAAGCCATTGCCGAAGCCTCCTTACTCATGTTAGCCTCTTACAATGTATTGAACCCTTCTAATGGTGTTCCTATTACCATTCCATCCCGTGATATGATTTTGGGATTGCATTATCTAACCAAAGGTAGACGCGGTACACCCACTGATCCTGTGTTAGGAGAAGGTATGCGTTTTTATGCACCTGAGGAAGTCTTGATTGCATTGGCTCATGATAAGGTAGCTAAGCATGCTTATATTCATCTTCGCCTTCCGTCCGCGCGTCCAGATGGAACCATTGCATATAAAGTAGTAGAGACTACGGTTGGTAGAGTAGTATTCAATGAATATTGTCCGGCCGGTATGGATTTTGTCAATGAAACACTTAATGTGCGCAACATGCAGCGCATTGTAACCGATATGTACAGTCAGTTTGGTACGGTGGTTACTGTTGAATTCTTAGATAACATTAAAGCATTAGGGTTTAATACTGCTTTTAAAGCAGGAATGACTATTGGGCTAGATGATGTCAAGATACCAGCTAATAAACATCAACTGATTGCCCAAGCCACTACAGAGGTAGAGTCTATTTGGAGTAATTATATGTTGGGCTTAATAACCGATAATGAGCGATATAATCAAGTCATTGACGTTTGGACCAGAACCAATACCCGTATTACTAATCAGCTTATGGAACAGTTGGAGCGAGACCAAGACGCCTTTAACTCCGTTTATATGATGATGATTTCTGGCGCAAGAGGTTCTCGTGAACAAGTTCGTCAGTTAGGTGGTATGAAAGGATTGATCGGTAGGCCTCAAAAAAGTACACAAGGAGCTGTGGGAGAAATTATTGAACATCCTATTATTTCTAACTTCCAAGAGGGGTTAAATGTGATTGAGTATTTTATTGCTACTCACGGTGCTCGAAAAGGTTTGGCTGATACTGCCTTAAAGACAGCAGATGCAGGCTATCTGACCAGAAGGTTGGTAGACGTAGCACAAGACTTAACAGTCGTTGAAGCAGACTGTGGCACCCTTAAGGGCATTAATGTAACCGCTGTGAAAGTTGAAAATAGGGTAGTGGAATCACTCTCAGAACGTATTTTGGGTCGTGTCGTAGTGGAGGATCTTTTGGATCCCCAAACTGGATCCCTATTAGTTGCACGTGGACATGTTATTGATGAGCAAATAGCTGTTCATATCGAGTCGGCTGGCCTAGAAGGCGTATTGGTACGCTCCGTTTTGACATGTGATTTGTCTCAAGGAGTATGTGTAAAATGTTATGGCCGCAACTTGGCCACAGGCAATATGGTATCCGTTGGCGAAGCAGTTGGCGTAATTGCTGCCCAGTCTATTGGGCAGCCTGGTACACAGCTTACCATGAGAACCTTCCACGTAGGTGGTATTGCCTCTAATGTTACCGTTGATGCTAAGGTTAAAGCAAAGTATGCAGGTGTTGTGAATTTTGAAGACCTGATTATTACCAGCTATGTAGATGCCAATGGAGAGACCGTAGAAGTCGTTATGAGTCGTTCTTCGGAACTCCAAATTTTAGATGGAGATACAAGAAAAGTATTAACCAGTACCCATTTACCATATGGTGCCCATCTTAAAGTAAAAAACAATCAAGCCGTAAGCTATGACCAAGAACTTTACCATTGGGATCCTTATAACGTTGTGTTATTGGCTACTCAAAATGGAGTAGTTAATTTCTTAGGACTTGAGGAGGGTGTTACCTATCAGGAGGAGTTTGATGAACAAACGGGTCGTAAAGCCAAGGTAATGATTGAGTCTAGGGATAAGACTAAGCATCCAAGTATTGTCTTATCTGATGATGCAGGTGTAACCATTGCTTCTTATACCCTTCCTGTTAAAGCACAGCTTGCAGTAGAAATAGGTGATAAGGTCCATAAAGGGGAAGTATTGGCTAGAGTGCCTCGTATCATTAATCAATCTAGGGATATTACCGGTGGTTTGCCTCGTGTAGTCGAACTTTTTGAGGCTAGAAAACCTGCCAATACCGCTTTTATCAGTGAGTTAAGTGGTGTGGTAACCTATGGTGGCATTAAGCGAGGTAATAGAGAGGTTTTCATTGAATCTAAGGAAGGTATACAGGTCAAATATATGATCCCATTGTCTAAACACATTTTGGTTCAAGACAACGATTATGTGAAAGTAGGGGAGGTGATCACAGATGGTGCGGTAGCTGCTGCTGACCTTTTGGTGACAAAAGGACCACTGGTTGCACAAGAATATATCATGAATGAGCTACAAAATGTGTACCGTTTACAAGGTGAGAAAATCAATAACAAACATATTGAAATCATCATCAAGCAGATGATGCGTAAGGTAGAAGTACTCGATCCAGGCGATACCACGATGTTACATGGGCAAGTTATTGATAAGGTTAAATTCTTTGAAGAGAATGATAGAATTCGGGATAAGTCTATTGTAGTATCCCCTGGAGATTCTAAGTTATTTAAACAAGGGCAATTTGTTGTTTCTAGTAGGTTGCAACAAGAGAATGATAAACTGAAGCAGCAAGGATTAGTGCCTGTAGAAGCCAAACCAGTAGAACTAGCTGTTGCGCAGCCGAAGTTGCAAGGTATTACACAAATCTCCTTGGCTACAGAGAGTTTCTTATCGGCAGCTTCTTTCCAAGAAACTGCTAAAGTACTCAGTGATGCGGGTATTAGTGCTAAGTATGATAGGTTAAAAGGATTGAAGGAAAATATTATTGTAGGTCATTTGATTCCTGCTGGAACCGGTATGCGCCGTTATGAGAAGTTGGTGGTAACACCTAAAAAAGAGTACGATGCGTTAGTTGCTGCTAAATCAAGTGCAAAGGTATTGTAACCTTACCTTTTTCTTAATAAGAAGTAAAAAAGGCTCCTCTAAAAAGTTGTGATCAACAAGCCAGTCAACTGCGCTTTTTCCGGCTATACGATCTCCTTGCAGTAAATGTTTACCATGCGCTTGCTTGTTGTATTATTGCGCTAAACAGCCTCTTTTATAGTAAGTAAAAATTGTGATATAAATGCCTTGTGTTTTATGCATCTAAAGGGAAAAAAAATATTGATTACAGGAGGGTCAAGAGGTATTGGCAAGGCCATTGCACTTAAGTTAGCAGAAGCAGGTGGCGATATTGTCTTTACCTATTGCGGTTCTGATTTGGCAACGGTACGAGCCACAGAAGTGGCATTACAAGCTTTTGATGTGAAGGTGCAGGCCGTATGCGCAGATGCCTCTGATTTTGATGCTACCCATAAAGTAGTAGCAGATATGGTAGCGACATTTGGTGGATTGGATGTATTGATCAATAATGCCGGTATCACTAAAGACAACTTACTATTGCGGATGCCCGAAGTAGATTGGGATGCGGTATTAAGTGTAAATTTAAAATCTGTTTTCAATACAGTTAAGGCATCCATGAAAACCTTTCTCAAGCAACGCAGTGGTTCTATCATTAATATAGCTTCTATTGTAGGCATTAGTGGGCATGCTGGACAAGCCAATTATGCTGCCTCCAAAGCTGGTATGATTGGTTTTACTAAATCGATTGCTTTAGAACTAGGCAGTAGAAATATACGTGCCAATGTTATTGCACCTGGTTTTATAGCAACTGCCATGACCGACCAACTAGATTCGACGCTTCAACAAGCATGGAGCGAAAAGATTCCACTTAAGCGAATAGGGCTTGCAGCAGATGTGGCTAATTGTGCTCTGTTTTTAGCTTCCGATGCATCGAGCTATATTACAGGTCAAGTCATTCAAGTAGATGGTGGGTTGCTTACATAGCCCTAGTTGATAGATCAGGGGCTATTTTTCGAGCTAATCCTTGTAGAACCGTTCCTGGGCCACACTCAATAAATTCTATAATCCCATCTTTTATCATCTGCTTAATGGTTTGGGTCCAATAAATAGGGGCTACCAGCTGTTGGACTAGATTTTTTTTGATGATTTGGGGATCGGTAACAGGCAACCCTGTAACATTTTGGTAGATTGGACAGATGCCTTTAGTAAAAGGAATGGCTGCAACTGCTTCCGCAAAACTTTCCTGCGCATGGGTCATAAGTGGTGAGTGAAAGCCTCCTGCTACTTGTAGGGGTATTACTTTCCGGGCACCTGCTTGGCGTAAGGTTGCTGTGGCTAGAGCTACACCAGCTTGACTTCCAGAGATAACCAATTGTCCAGGGCAATTGTAATTGGCGGGAACTACTATTTCTGCTGTAATCTCTTCACAAATTGCTTCTACTACCTTATCCTTTAGACCCAGTACAGCAGCCATTGTACCTGGAAAAAGCGTACAAGCTTTTTGCATCGCTCTGGATCGAACCCCTACCAAATGTAAGCCATCTTCAAAGGTGATCACTTTGTTGGCTACTAGGGCGGCTATTTCACCTAAAGAATGACCGGCCACAGCGGCTGGATGAAAGTCATCATTTATACGAGCAGTAATAACGGCATGTAAAAAGATGGCAGGTTGAGCCACAATCGTTTGTTTTAAGCTTTCCTGATCACCTTCTAACATGATTTTTGTAAGCGCCATGCCTAAAATCCGATCAGCTGTTGCAAACATGGCACGTGCTTGGCTGCTATGGCTATAAAGTATTTGGCCCATCCCTACATATTGACTGCCTTGACCAGGAAATAAATAACTTTTCATTGATACCTAAACTTGATTTCTTATCCACTCTTTTATCAATGAAAAAGTGAGATAAAGAGCCTTATTTGTCTTTTAAACAAAATTTACATCGGATACCGGGTTTGTAATCGTCATCTAGATCTTCTTTTTTTAAAGGCATACGGCAGCCATAACAAAGCAGCGCGCTGCCTTTTTTTAATCCATGGCCTAGTGATATGCGCTCATCAAAAACAAAACACTCCCCTTGCCATCTCGATGCATCTTCTGCAGTGTGGGCTAAATATTGTAAAATGCCCCCACTTAGTTGGTATATCTCTTTAAAACCATTGGCCAACATATAGGCAGATGCTTTTTCACATCTGATGCCCCCTGTACAGAACATAGCTATCGGCTGATCTTTATAAGGTTTTAAATGGGTTTCAACAAAACTAGGGAATTGGCTAAAGTAGGTTGTTTCAGGATTGATAGCACCTTTAAAGCTCCCCAACCGACATTCGTAATTATTTCGAACATCAATCACAACAGCTGCTTGATCTAATCTATCATGCCAGTCTGCTGCTACAATATGGTGGCCACGTAGTGACATGGATAGCGGCTCTGGTTGGTGCATGGTGATAATCTCTTTTTTGATTCGGATCTTTAGGCGGCCAAAGGGCTTGTGGGTTGCCTGAGAATATTGATACCACAAATTATCAAATGATGGCATAGCTTCTATCTCAGCCATAGCCTTATCTAATAGATCCGGTAGGCCAGCAATCGTACCATTAATTCCTTCTGAAGAAATAAGCAGGGTACCTGTTAAGGCTTTACATATCGATTGAAGTTTTTGCTGTAGGACTATTAGGTCATCTAGTGGTACAAACTTGTACAAAGTGGCTACTTTAAACATATATGAATGGTATTATCTATGGATTAGACTTTATTTTACTCCAAATTTAGCTAAATTCTAATCATAAATCACACTTTGAGCCTCTTGTTATAGATGGCTAGTATCATGGTATCTGTTCCCGACTTTGGTAAAAAATTTCCTCTAAGTTGCCGTTATTGGTGGCTCAGGTACTGTTGCTTTCGTATGCGATTCTATAAGGTCCATCAACACCTTGCCTGCTGCATCTGTTTCTGCTTGGTCAGCGTTAGGATTAGTTTTTAATTGTATCCATGATTTGTAGGCCTTTTCAAAGTTTTCCATATCTTGAAAGTCTAACCATAAAATATTGGTAAATATGTGCGCTGGACCTTCCATGATAACCATTTCTTCTACAGCATGTCTAAATAAAGACTTTTGGAATCTGGCTGGCCATGAAGGGAATACCATGGTCATGATAAACGAATAAGGATCTTCTTCTGTTGTTAAGGTATTATCGCTTCTAAGCAAAATATGTTCTATTAAATGAAAGCCTTCGCATGCCTTATTCAACTTTCTAAACAATTCTACACTTTGTTGTACCATAGCCTCTGCTTGCTCAATGTTACTAAGAGATTCACTACCAGTCACTAGCTCAATAGTCTGCTTTTTTACTTTGTCTATATAAAGTAAAATGCTATAGTCGCTCCCTGTTTTGATAATATTATAATATTCTTCATTGATGCCATAAGACATAACTAACGATTGGATATTTTGATATTTTCCCCTAAAAATCAATAGATCATCATATTCTGTCTGAGAATTCTTACCTAGAAAAATATCCAAATTCCACTGTGTAGATTGTTTTTCTAGATACATATTGTCCTTGACTATCTGATGTAAAAAACATTTTTCTAAGCTTTTAATACCTAAATTACGATAGATACGTTGCTTAAAACCGGATGGAACATGGTTGATCGAGTGATTGATCTCATTCATGGTTATATGGCCCGCTCGGTTTCTGTTTTTACTGATATCAATGTAATCCTTTAGAAAAAGCGCTTTATTGTTATTAAATTCATCCAGTCGTTGCTCTTCATTTTTAGGATAAAGGTGAAGAGAGTAGATGGTAAATCGCTCTGCAAAATAAGCTAACAAATGGTCTAATACCCTTGATCGCTTATCTAAGCTTCGAATACCACTTTCTAATGCTCGATTTATGTAAGAATAGTAGGTTTTGACTGTTTCACTAGCTTGTTTTTTGTCTGTATCATATAGATTAACTTCCTTTTTTAGGTCTAAATACTTTCTTTGTATCACAAATTCAATATCATTACCTGGATCTGTGTCTGGAGTAGGTTGTTTCATAATGGTCTCCATTCTAGGTACATCTAAAGGTAAACGACCATTAGGCTTATTATAATCCTGGCTATAGATAGCCATAGTGTGTTTGATATTCGATAATTGACCCAAATAATTGGCAAAAAGCTGGTCAAAAAACATTAGATAGCTTTTTAATTGCTTTGCTTTAGCTTGATTTTCAGATGTTTCAGAAGGTGTACATCCTTCATGTCCTACATTATAGAGTAAAGGAAAATCTTGCTGTATAGAAATATGGTCTTCTAAGTTTCTATAGTTGCCTTCTAAGACAAAAATATCTTCTGCTTGTAGATAGGCTTTTGTTAAAGTACCCCTTCCTTTTATATCTTCAAGCATATCCATAACCTTCTTCCAGTCTGTACTGATGGGTAGGCCATTGTAATAAAGGATAATTTCACTTTGTGGAATATCAAGTACTAAAGATCGGTCTGGTAAAACAGGTATGGTAAGGCTACTTGTACTTGTATTTCCGTCATTAATAAATAGTTCAAACTTTAGCACATTTTTAATATTGCCCATTTTAGTGGCCTGTTCTAAAAGTTCAACTGCATAGATTCTAGATTTGCTTTTTAAGTAAATTAATTCTTCTTCATCTATAAAACCTTGTGTTAAGAGTGGTCCGGTAAAAATTTGATCTATAGTTCTACCTTTTTCTAGTAATTGGCTAATACTATAAAAGGTAATACGTGGCGAGAGAAATTCTTGGAAAGCAAATAATATTTGAGCAATGATTGTTTCACCCTCTTCATAAGCCAAGCAATTAGCCACCTCAAAGGTCGCTTTAATGCCAATAGGCAATGTTTCCATAGGTTGAATAAGAAAGAAATCTTCACATAGATTCCTGTGTGCAGATAATCTTTTATTGATTACATGCAATACTTCTTTTTCTTCTGGTGTATGACTGATACGTTCTTCTACATGCACAAAAATTTTATAACCACCTTTGACTTCTTTTGCCCCATCGCTTAAGAAGATATTGGCATTTTTAACACCTGGAACATCTAGCACGATTTTTAAAAAATCCCACTTAGTTAGTGGATTACAGGGAAGAATTTCTTCGGCCTTATAGAATGGTTGCTCATTGAGGTTGTCTATTACATCAGGATCTTTAGCCCATATATCTTCTATATAGAAGTTGGTTCTATATTCTAGGTCCATAATGGCAAAGGACAGTACTTCTAAAATGGTGATCCCAGGGTCATGATCTCCATAGTCAGTCCACTTTTTGCCGGCTAACTGTTGAATATAGGCTATTCCCTGCTCCTTTAAAAAAGGATAATCAAGTTCTAGTGGCGTATTGTTCATAGCTATTTGTTATAAATAGGATGATAGCCATATTGGATCGTTGCTTCTATATCTAAGTTTTTAACTTTATAGTGTATGTTAATATCGATAGCTCCTTCTCCGTCATTTGGCGCGGTCAATTTAACATCAAGCACTTCCACTCTAGGCTCATGTTCAGCAATGGTTTGCTTAATGTTATTTACCATAAAGGTTTCCAAGTTAAGATCGAGTTGTTGAAAGGCTAGTGGGGTCAGATCACAACCATATTTATCTTCGATAATGCGCTCACCTATTCTGGTACGCATTAGAATGATTAAACTTTCTTTGATATCATTTAACCCTTTTACCATTTCTACTGTACTGCTATGATGGTTAAAAGAAGGTGGAAATTTCCATCCTTTACCTAAGAAATTAGGGTCATTTTCCATATGAACGCTTGATTAGTTTGATTTTAGCCACCAATTATTACTGTAGGGCATCCTTGCAATATCATGCCCCCCATACCTGTTGTATCGCCTAACCGAGCGGCTGGTTTTTTACCTATTAGAACCGTTAGGGATCCCTTTACAATGGTATCTGGATGAGGTGGTGGGCCATTGCAAAGCATCGTATCTCCCATTCTTGCTGCAGGGAATTTACCTATTAAAACAGTTGGACAGCCTAGCATAATCATTCCTCCCGTAGCATGGGGAATAGGAGGGACACCTGGGGTGATCATAGGGCACATGTGTTTGTTTAATAATACAGCTGCAGGTGGCATGGTGTTAGGTTCTATATATGATGTGAGTGAAAAATCTACAAAATAATGGTATCAATTATTAATTGATCAGTACGGTTGTACCTTTGATAATGGTTGCCATACCAGATTTAACTTCCGTACTAGCATTACCACTTAAGATGGCCTTCATAGAAGCTTGTGCATTGATATTCATACTCTTCAAATTTACATTTTGCGTACCACTTATCATAACATCTTTTCCTGATTTTAGCGTAATACTGGCACTTGCATTTAAATTAATATCTTTACTACTGGTTAGGTTGATCCCGTCGTTAGTTAAAATAACTTTATTGCCGTTTTGATCTACCATTTCAATACTTTTTTTCTTATCTGATATCTGAATGATGCCTCCTTTTGCTGTTTTAATAATGATTTCAGGACCTTCTTTATCGTCATGAAAGGTAAACTCTAATTTTTCCCTAGAAACAAAAGACTTAAAAGAATTTTTAGGGTCAACTGTTTTAGGTGGTTTGTGTTTATTACTGTGCAGAGAACCTAAAATAATAGGGAACCGAATATCGTCATTGAGAAAACCTACTACTACCTCATCTTCCAATTCCGGAATAAAAAAAGCACCTGATGATTGCGTAGCATAAAATGAAGCCAATCGACACCAAATACCCTCTTTGGGTTTATCTTGCACCAAAGGAAGATGCACTAAAATTCGATCACTTTTTTGAGGGTCTTGTGTAATTTGTTTGACAACACCAAGTTGTAGTCCATGTATAGGTGGCATCATGCCTGCTGCTGGGAGTGAACCAATGTCATGATATTTGTGCATATAACGCTGCGCATCTAGCCCTAGCGTTAGCATGGTCTGCCAGGTACCATCTGATATAATATGCTGAATTCCAGATATATAAGCATTTCCTGAGAAGTGATTTGCCCCCTTTTCAAGGGTGATAAGTCCATCATGACGTAATGCAGCATTACCTGCGACGGTGGCAGTGCCTTTTATTTTAGCGATTCTACTCCGGTTGAGTAATCCGGTTGCCAAGGTTTTTATTTCTAAAGGATCTAATAGACCACCGTGCGATATAGCAATGGCACTTTTTTGGGCAGCAGTTGTTAATTTTTTATAAGAAATATCACCCATAGACTGTTCTCCCGGGTCACTTGCTTTCTCAGTAACTTTATTTTGCTTACTACTATCCCAAGAGAGGATAGTGGCCCCTGCCCATGGATCTTTTGCATCTATTTCAGCATCAAAATCAATAAAGTCTTTTCCATAAGTATAGGTAAAAGAACCCTGGCCAGTTGCTTTAGGTGTTTTAACTGAAATAACCCCATCATTCACTATGACAATTTGCCCATTTGCTTCGGCGCGAATATTCAAGAAATCCCAATCTGATATTTCATGTTGTGCCATATTTTCATGTACAATAGTTGTGGCTTCAATTTTATGGCTTACACCACTATAGCTACTTAAAATTTTTTTGAAAAGGTCACTATCCTTGCATTTTTCAAAATGCAAGGTTTTGGGGACAAGGGTAGTCTTATAAGCCATATCTCTGCAAGTTACGGTCAGGATAGATAATCCCATTGCTCTAGACTGAATCGACAATTTGGCCACTACACCTTCAAATAGTTGATCTAATCCATCATTATAACCGGCTTTTATAGAAATAGTAGCCCCTATGGTAAAAATTTTGTCATTGGTTATGGTAAAAGTTTGCGTCTGTAGATCACCATCATATAGCACTATTTTGGCATAGGGGATTTTATTGATTCTTTTATCCACTATTATGGATTTGATAGGATAGGTTGCATCTAGGGTTTTGGACCCTACTTTTATGGAGTACTTAATGAAATCACCTAATTTAGACGCCATGTAGACAAAAATAAAGCAAAGAAAAACTTGTTGGGCTTGTGACCATTTAAATAAAGGTATTTTTTTAGGAAGTAAATGATCAGATAGAACCAAATAGCTTCCCTTTTAGGTCAGCCGAGGCACTATTCAAATGGCTTATTTAATTAGATGAGCCGGTTGAATAGCGGCAAAATGAGTTCTATTTGGGTAAATGATTCCATAAAATTCTAAAATGACCAGTTTATACCCGTTAATATGAGCAATTAACTAAATAAAGTGGAATTTTCCAAAAAAGGTTCTCTCGTGTTTATTCTCAATAAGTTATTATTTTAGTATCTGTATATCCAAAAGTTGAGTTAAAGTGAAAAACTATCTAATAATAATTATAGTTGAGACAATAACTTTTTTTATTTATTCCATTCTAAAGCAGTTAGAAAGCCATTTCAAACCATGGACAAAGTTTATGATTTATTAAGCAAACATTGGGGCTATCACGCTTTTAGACCCCTTCAGGAAGCCATCATTAGGACTATTATAGCTGGTCGAGATGTATTGGTTTTTTTACCTACTGGTAGTGGAAAATCACTTTGTTTTCAATTACCAGCTTTGTGCAAAGAAGGGTTAACGCTTGTTGTAACGCCACTTATTGCGCTTATGAAGGATCAAGTCACCCAACTTGCCCAAAGAGGTGTTCATGCAGAGGCTATTTTCTCAGGTATGTCTAGCGTAGAAATAGAGCGCAGGCTAGATAATTGTTTATATGGTAATGTTAAATTATTGTATGTATCTCCAGAACGATTACAGACTGACCTCTTTAAACTGCGTGCCACTACCATGTCTATTACCACCTTAGTGGTGGATGAAGCTCATTGTATTTCTCAATGGGGCTATGACTTTAGACCTTCTTATTTAGCGATTGCACACTTTAAGCAAACCATTCCAAAGGCTAATACAGTAGCCTTTACCGCTACTGCCACTAAAAGGGTTAAACAAGATATTCAAAATCGTTTGCAATTGAATAAACCACTCCTTTTTGCACAAACTTTTCATAGACCTAATCTTATTTACTGGGTACGCAAAACAGATCATAAAGACGCACAACTGCTCAAAGCTTTAAAACAAACTGCTGGACCGGTTATTATCTATGTAAACACACGGAAAAAAACAGAAACCATAGCTAATTTTTTGCAAAAAAATGGTATGACTAGTGTATTTTACCATGCTGGTTTAACTACGGCTGATAGAGCTATTAAGCAAAACTTATGGACGCAAAATAAAGTACGCATTATGGTGGCTACAGCGGCCTTTGGTATGGGTATTGATAAAGCAGATGTTTCTTTAGTAGTGCACTTAGATTTACCTGCTTCATTAGAAGCTTATTGTCAGGAAGCAGGAAGAGCTGGTCGGAATAATGTGACGGCTTATGCTATTCTTTGGTATGATTTACAAGATATTATACTTTTAAAACAAAAATGTAAAGAAAGTTATCCGACTATTGATCAAATAAGAAAAGTTTACCAGCATCTGGTTAATTATTATAAAATTGCGGTTGGTTCTCATGCTTTTGTAACCTATGATTTCGACTTAGCAGATTTTAAGCAGACAACTGGGCTATACACGAAAGAGGCCTATTATGGATTAAAAGCATTGGAGTTAGAAGGCTTTATACAACTTAATGAGGCCTATTATCAGCCATCAAGGGTTTATTTTCTGTTATCTAGGGAAGATTTGTATGCATTCCAAGTCCATCATCCTGCTTATGATTGGTGCATTAAAGGACTGTTAAGGCTCTATGGTGGCACACTTTTTACACCATATTGTACGATTGTTGAAAAAAAAATAGCCCAGTTCACTCAACTTGCAGAATCTAAAGTACAGGAACAATTACATGCCTTGCATCGACTAAAGGTTTTAGAATACTTTCCACAAAAAGCAACTCCACAAATTACTTTTTTAACACCACGTTATCTTGCTACTGACCTACCCTTACCCATTCATAAAATTGAGCAAAGAAATAAAACAGCTTATCAACAAATAGAGTCAGTAATAGAATATGTTACCAATGATCGCCGCTGTCGCTTGGCTGTATTATTGGATTATTTTGATGAAAATGAATTGGTTTGTAACCAATGCGATATTTGCAAAAGCAAGGTAACCAGAACTATAAAAGATGAACTTATAACAGAAGGTAGAAACTATGTTATGCATGCCATTAGACAAGGTAAACAAGACCTAAAAAAAATAATAGAAGCAGTGGCTCCTGAAAAAGAAAAAGAATTATTGGATGTTATAAGGGCCATGTTAGATAGGAAAGAAATATACTATCAGTATCCTGGCCAATTACAAATCAGTGAATCTTCAGATATATCTGTTCCTGCTGTAGCCGTTCAGCGCAGTGGCAAAGGCTACGTAGAAAAAGCAAAAACGCCCTTTGTAAAATAGTTGCGATCAGCAAGCAGAACTTACAGCTGAAATAGAAAAACAGCAT
>NZ_JAACGD010000082.1 GCF_022810445.1 Candidatus Cardinium sp. cBcalN2
GCTGCTAGCATCAAGGCGGTTTCTCCATCATTATTCTTTGCATTCAGGTCTGCCTTTTCTAGAAACCAGTCCCAAACTTTTTTGTTCTCTGGGGGAATAAGTTTGGTAGTACGATCAGCGGAAAGTGCACCATCTTCTTGCGTTAGATGCATGAAAAAAGTCGAACCATCTGAAGCTCTTGCATTGATATCTAGGTTTTCACCGAAATATTTGATGACTTCTTCTGAAGAAACCATGCTATTAAGTTTAGCTAAAGTCTCTTCACTTAAAACCATGG
>NZ_JAACGD010000083.1 GCF_022810445.1 Candidatus Cardinium sp. cBcalN2
AAGCAAGCGCAGGAAGCAAAACCACTTAATCATCGGACTCCGAATGAGGATCCACTTTTTAATTACGCTACAGATCCCTGGTATACATCGAAACGATTTATTGGGAGTTTAATAGTGGGAGTAGGTCTAGGTATTATTGGGACTACAGTATATTTATTAGGAACTGACCCTGTGGTAATACAAAACGACAACTTTATAGGAAATCTAACGACAGCTATAGAAAATACCACAGTAACAACACCAGAAAATCTGTCAAACAGCATAACATATACTACAGCTTCTGTATGCTTAGGCTTATTGAATATGGCAAATATGACAGGTTTAAGCTTACTATGGAACCGCAATAGCTCGAATAATAATTGTGCTAATCCTTCAGGATTCAGACAAGTCACCTCTACAACACCTGTACCAAACCACCCCGAAGACTTACTTACTAAGTGGCAGGCTGCTAGTTGTGTTCAAGATCCTATGGTTTTAGATGAAGAGATCAGACGTGACCTTATGGAGCATAACGATGATAAAACCAGGCTAAAATATTGGGTTACTGAGAAAGGTTTAAGTATCAATGCAAGGGATCAAGTAGGGACCCCTCTATTATCGTACTTGATGTACAGTAGAAATAGTGATCTATCTGATTTACAATTTGCAATAGATCAAAACGTTGATTTAAATATACAAGATTGCAACGGCAATACAGTATTACACAGAGAGATATTGGAATGCCATGACGATAGGGTTGTTTTCTTATTAAAGAATGGGGCAAACCCCGTGATAGAAAATAAGAGGAAGCATACGCCACTATTCTATGCAAAAAGATTTTGTGATGAATTTATTATAGAACAAGTAACAGAAGCAGCAGAAAAATGGGTTTCGGCACATCCTAAGCAGAAACGTGAAATTAGTCACCCGTTTATTGCACCAACCTTAGCTGCATACGAGAAAAATTCTAAGCAAAGTCAGAAAAAGTTCAGCACGCGACCATACAAAAAATCCAGACAACGCAAAAAGTAAGATGCGAAATAAGTATAAATGTCTACTAGAAACGCTTAAACAAGCATCCATATTTTTTTAATTAGGTATTAAAGCAAAAATTTCCATAGTATTTCAAATATCTATTTAAATGTATTGATTTTTATTGCATTATGTTTGCATTTCTTTTTTTTTTTTTGTTAGTTACATGAGTGAGAAGTAAGTAAATATTTAGTCTCCATTACTGCTCATCAAAAGGAAAAAAAGGCCTTAGTTAGAACATTAAGTAGGCTTGGTAATATAGATGGTTCATATGTTAAACTATTCATTGCCTATCTCAGGCCTGCTTAGTAGTGTTTATAGCACATACAGTTAAACAATCAATACTATGAAAACAAAAAAAACATACACACGTTGCAGGGTAGGTCTATTCATCGGCTTATTAAGTTTCCATACCTTATCTTCTTGTGTCAATATAGGGAGAAGATTAGGTATAGCTTGCTTGGAGTCAGAAGAAGCAAAGCAAAAAAAGAAAAAAGAGAACAACTTTCATAAGAAAATAAAGCAAGCGCAGGAACAAAACCTACTCAATCATCAGCCTACTAAAAAGGATCCAAATTATAATTTCGTTAAAGAACCTTGGTATAAATCAAAACTAGGTATTACGGCTTTAGTGTTGGGAACAACCACTTTCCTATCAATTGGAACTGCATGGCTTTATTTATGGTCATCAGAAACTAACCCTGTGCTACAGGAAGGCCTGATCAGAAACTACATCGGTAATGGAACGACAACAGAAGTAATGAATAATGTAAGCACAACCGTAAGCTCTATAGGAAACACTATAAAAGATTTAGTAGCTCCTGGAATGGTCGCATTAATCAATGGAACGGCTGCAGTAGCAGCTGCAAAGGGACTTTCAAATCTAAACAAGTGGAATGTAAGTGATAATAGCGGTACTGTAACGCTTCCGAGCATCGATTTGGATAAATTGGATAAGTTGTATGGAGGGAATATGTCAATAGATTGTAGTCCATTTAAGATTGATGATCCGGATGCTCTAGATAAGGAAGTTGCGCTTGACATTGAGGCAAATAACTTTTCGGTAAACAGTATGAAATGTAAGTTTAGTCAAGGCTTGCATATAGATGCCACGGATACACACGGTACTACCTTATTAATGGGAGTATCAGGCTTGCATAATTTACCATCAGTTGAATTTCTCGTAGCGGAAGGAGCAAATGTGCATGCACAAGATAAGGTTAAAGGCAGTACACCTTTACTTTATGCATTAAGCGGTAAATCTCTCGATCAAGCTCAAGCTCAAGCTACTGTTGACCATTTAGTACAACATGGTGCAAGTCCGTGTGTAAAAAACACGGATAATAGACCGAGTTATCATGATATAAAACCATTTATGAGTAATAAGAAACTACTACAAGACTATAAGAAATGTTCCTAGTATACTATTGAACAATTTCTTCCTTGATTTCGTCCACTGGTACGTAGTAATTTTTATTTTACTTTTTGCTTGATTAAAAAGTGGACAAAAAATCAAGCCCTAGCTCAAAACTTCTGAAAAGTGGCTCTTACAGCCAGGAAAACAAAATCCGCTTTTCAATCTGGATTTCAACTACTTTACAAAAGTAAAAATATAGTACTAACTTTTACAATTATTTTACAACACTAAAACGATTAATGTGTAATCAAATTATTTTTTTATTTTTTTTAAAATTTATCAATAGCATATTTTTTATATTATGCCTGATTAAGTTTTATTTATTTTAAGACTTAGTTTTTATATACTAAGCAAATTTACAAGCTCTAAATATTAATATTATAAACTGTTTATGGCGGTAAATTATCTTGCTTACTAGTTGTTATAACATACAATTAACTGATTTAATCAAAATTATGAAACATATATATATACAGAACAAGTCACTTTTGTTTACTGGACTATTAACGTTAGGTGCTCTATCCTCTTGTATCAATACAAAGCCAACACTGCGTGTCAAGGACAAGCCTGAAAAGACTAACTTTGGTACCAAAAAGATACTACAATATACTGCTGGTGCTTTTGTGGGGGCCGCAGCAGTAGCAGGAAGTTTGTATGGGGCTTATAATGCTGTTGAACGCAATGCATACAATAAGGGATACAATGATGGAGCTAAAAGTTGCAATCAACCATCCAATATCAATAATACAAATCGAGCAACCTTGAACGTCAAGAGGCCGTAGGCCAAACATCGATATAACTTTACTTGTTAGCCATTACTTGTTAGCCATTGTTATAGGGTTAGTATTAAGGACGGAAAATATATAGGTTATAAAATATAGAGTTTGTCACTATAGTATAGGAGGACTATGTACAAACAGTACAATTGTTTCTCCTAGCAAATAGGTACGTTCAGCATCCCCCTTACAGTTGACTAGCAAAGCAGCCTGCTTGAAACTTGTAAAAAGACTAAGTTCTTTTTTTAGCGCTATAAAAGATAACATAGATAGACTTTTTATCGAGTTTTTTGATTCTCTCAAATTTTTTGTAAAAAATTTTGAGAGAATGTTTTATTTTCCAGTTTTTTAAACAGATCTACTATGAAAAAAATACATATACAACATATGCGAGCTTTATGTGTCTTGGTGCTAAGCTTAGGTACTTTATCTTGTTGTATTTCTACAAGAAGCTCGCTATCCATGAATTCTACTTCTAGTCGACATCTGGGTAATCTGCAAACAGAACAAGACAATAATCTGCTAGATATAAACAATAGTTTTAGTCAGCACCTTCCTAATTCGGAGCAAGAACAAGACGGTAATAACAGTAGCTTCCAAAGAACTAGATTTAGCTGGATAATGTCCCCTATTATTTCAATACTGCAACCAGTAGCAGCAATTAGAAGAGAGTCTTTGATAGACATAGCAGGAGAATTAGTTCTTGCTTGTACTGCAACTTACTATGCAAGCTATTATATAGGTGATCATATAGCTTATTATGTAGGCTATGCTCATGGCTACATTCAAACATCATTAGAGAATTTTTACTAATTATCTGAGATTCAGCTACAGGATGCCCTATGAGGCATCTTGTAAATAATGCTTATATGCCAATATCATAAACGGAAAATAGCGTCAATTGAAAGAATCAGGTGATTAAGAAAGTTATTTTAAAAATAGTTTTATTTTCACTTATCTATTCAGCACTATCGTGGGGGCTGCTTATAAAAGTGTCTCTTGTAAAAAATTGTCTTCAGAACGTAGGGCTTATAGGTGAAACAGAAAAACAGTTTGTTTAAAGCCCGGGTAGCGGGCAAGTTCTGTTTTTCTACCTGTAAGTGTTACGTTCAACAACTTTTGTAGCAGTTCAGCGCAGTGGCAAAG
>NZ_JAACGD010000084.1 GCF_022810445.1 Candidatus Cardinium sp. cBcalN2
AGGATCATGCAGTTAATTATGAAGAACAGCTGAATGCTTTCATAAAAAACATAGATAAAGCAAATAAGAGCAGTGCTGGAGATACCGGACCTATTTCACAAGTTAGCTCATCTAAAGAAAAAGATTGTTCTAGTATTACTACAGGAGCAGTTCAGCGTTCCATGGTTTTAAGTGAAGAGTTTTTGGATAAAATGCATAGAGCTCTTTACAAGTCTAAAGCAGAAGCAATCGAAGTTTGGAGGAATGCACGCCTACATAAAGATGCAAGAGATTCACATGGTTTCACGCTTTTAATGCATCTAACGCAAAAAGGTAGTGAGCTTTCTTCTAATGATTCTGGAAAAACTTTTCCCGAATATACCAGAGAATTTTGGGACTGGTTTGTGGAAAGGGCAGACCTGGATGAAAAAAATGCAAAAAATAATGATGGAGATACCGCCTTGATGCTAGCAGCCAAAAGGTTCCACACGGCTTTCATAAGACGTTTAATAAACCATGGTGCAGACCCCTTTATAAAAAATAACAAAGGGGAGTATTTTATGACCTTATTAATTAAGTCCACTTATAGGTTGTATCACATTAGTGACTTAAAATCTGCCATAGCAAGTGTATTTGAGGATGTAGAAAAGTATATAAAAAAACATCGCACGCCTTGTGACCAAGATATAAATGATTTTATTAATAGCGTACGTAAAGCAATAGAAGAAAAATACAAGCAGGATCATGCAGTTAATTAT
>NZ_JAACGD010000085.1 GCF_022810445.1 Candidatus Cardinium sp. cBcalN2
CTTACACCTGGAAAAACAGAACTCGCCCGCTTCGCGGGCTTCAAACAGGCTGTTTTTCTATTTCAGCTGTAAGGGCTGCTTGCTGATCGCAACTATTTTACAAGGGGCGTTTTTGCTTTTTCTACGTAACCTTTGCCACTGCGCTAAACGGCTACATCTGTAAGCTATGCTTTCTAATCGCAAATTTTTAGAAGGGGCGTTTTTTGTCATATGTCCATAGCGGTGAATAAATATATAATAACTTGATATTCAATATACTTTATTATTATAGATATGATGGTAGCCGATTTAATAATCAATTAAATATAATCTTTAAGTTAACGCCATAGCCTGAACAGATACTTGGAATTACTAGATAAGTATTGAACACGGCTAAGCCATGTAAAATAAAACAATTTCTTCTTGCATCCAAGGTAATTTAAGGTTATTCATAGACCAAGGGGGCAGCAAATCTACTGTATCATAGTCTTGATGTATAATCATCAAATGCCAAAATTTGCTTTCGGTAGCATCATTATTATAATGTCTAGTTAAGATACCTAGCCTATTTAAAAAATAATTTTTCAAAATATCCTGTGTGGTAGCCTCTTGGTATAAGGTGGTTTCGTTAAGATTTTTTAAACTTGTCCAGCGCTTTATTACTTTGTCAAAAAGTAGTTTGCTATTATCTTCTATGGCTTTTATATCATTCCTGGCTATTACCTCCTTCTCTCCTATTGTTTCTATAGTTTCTTGTTGAGGCTGTTTTGATGACTTATCTTTGATGACTTCGATCTCTTTTTGCTTCTGTTGCGCCTGATCTAGGTCATCTAGATCGTAAGCTTCATCTATGGCTTTATAAGGTAGCAATACTTCATCATAGGTCAATCCACAAAGTAGTTTAGGCAGGGTAAGTTGCCATTCTGGATTCTTGAGTTTGCCAGTAACCAAGTATTGCAAGAGGTAGACCCCATTATGGGCCGCTTGTTCACAGACAAATTGGTTACCTACCATCAGGTTATGGCTTCTAAAAAAGTCATACAGGAAAGGCCATAGAAAAACTAATCCACTATTTTTAGTATAAACTCTAATTTCTTCTTCTGGTTTACAAGATTTTTTGGATGGTTCTTTTGCTAGCTTGCTTGGTAAGATTTCTGATGCATTATGCGCTAAAGTGGAGCTACTAATGGTAGGTGTATGGATACGAGTTATCAGTGGCTTAAGTAAGGTTATCATCTTGCGTGCTTGTTTAGTAGCCGGTCTGGTAGTTAAAATAGATTTAATAATCTGATATATATCTTCTTTGGGACAGCAAGTAGTAAGTAGGGTACTATGTATAAACTCCTTTTCTTTAAATCGACTTTTGGTAATCAAATAATGTATAGTAGAGATGTATAGTTCCTTTTGCCATGTAGATAGATTAGGCAGTTGGGTGGTTGGATGTTGCAATGGATGACTAAATAGCTCCAGGTAGTACTTTACAAATGGCGCATTATCTTGTGCTAAACATGTTATCATCTCTTTACTAACTTCTTGACTAAAGTAGTGTACCATACGTCTGGCAACCAATGGATGATTAGGCTGTTCTTCTAAAAACTTTAATAAAGCCAATGGTTGGTCAGCCATAAACTGAACCAATTGCTTACCAAATGTATGGGTCGATAGATGAAAATTTTGGCTAAAAAGAGATAGACTACCATTAAGCAATAGATGGAGTTTGGTTAAAAGAGGATCTTTGCATCCACTTTCTATGGCTTGTTGCTGGATTTTTTGTTGGTATTTTGCTGCCAGCCTATTCAATGAACTAGTTAACTGTTCTACTGCTGGTATCTCCTTGGCATCCTGAATAAGAAGCTGAAAAGTTTGTACCAATGTAGTTGGTGGTATTGCTAAAACGTTACTCAATGCGATGGTGGTTTGTGCGAGCCAATCATCTGTAGGAATAGATGATTGAGGTAAGGTTTTGAATAGACTATTCCAAAATACATTTTTACTGCTATGGTGTTGTCCTAGTGCACCTTGTGTGGCACACCACAATTGATAGATCCCTTTTATAGAGTTGGCTAAGGTTTGCCCCACATCACTGTGGCTTTGCACTAATAAGATAAGTTGGGCATGCGTAAAATTGGCAATAAGTCGTTGACGTACATGTATTTTATCTTGTGCCAAAGAAAAAGTAGGCAGCTGGTTGATAACATCATTGAGTAAGGCGGTGCTATCTGGATAGTTGCCAAGCTTTCCGGTATGCAAAAAAAGGTGCCATCTTTGTGCAACCCGTTCTTTTTTGCTTTGTATAGAAGTGCTCATCTCTTTAGATAAGCTAAGGCTCATGGTCTTTTTTAAGCTTTTAGAAGTAGTTGGCAAGTGATCTGTGACCAATTGATGAATCGCTGATTGAGAGAGATCAGCTGCATCAGATTGTCGTACAATAGCTTTAATAGCAGGCAATAGCCTATTATAATAAAGGGGTAGGAGTAGCTTGTCTAATTGAAATTTTTCGTGTGTAGATAGAAAAATAAGATCCACCTCATCTAGCTTATCTAAGTGCAATGGGGTTAAATTTTTTTTAAGCAAAGCAAAGGCCTCTACTAGCTGGTTATCGGTTACTTGCTTGGCTGCATCCATCAACTGATCACATAAGACCAACGGACTAGATGAAAGCGCTACACCAAGATGCATGAATAAGCAGGCTATATACTGTTTTTCGGTAGTAGGTGGTCTATGAACAATAGCTGCTGTGATAAAAATTTCTTTTATATAACGAGTATTAGTCTGATTTTCAGTGCTTTGTAGTAGGTTTGACTGGATGATTACTTTTTCTAGTCGTTCTATCACCTGACCAGAAAATGGAATAAAGGCTTGTAACAGTTTACCTAGAATGGACTCTGTGGCATGTTGAATAAGTTTTTTTAAAATAACTGCTTCTTGTAACAAAGGTGCCAACTCATCCCGTATTTGCGTGGGTGTGGCCTGCCCCAAACACTTGGCTATTACATAGGCTGGAACCAGCTGATCTGTTGGTAATTCATTATAAAGAAGAAAATTGACTACATCAGATAATGAAGTTTTTGCCACCAAACCATGCGCCTTATCTAAGGAAGATGAGGTGGATTTTGTGGCCAATAGGTCAAACGACTCTGCTGCGTTATCAGCTAGCTCATCCCATAAATTAGCAGCCAATGGCGTATAAGCCTTAAGATGCTTGGCAATACGTGCTATATAGTGCTTTTCCGTAGCAGGTGGATCTACCATAGCTGCTTTAATAAAAATATTTTTGATCAAATCAATATTTAGCTGAGGTTCAGTAACCTGTAGTAACCGACTAATCATGGTTGCTAAGTTATCTAGAAACTTATTTGAAAGAGGTATGCGTTGTGTAAGCCTGCTTTTTATTACCTCTATTACAGGTAAAATATGATTGACTACCCCATTTGTATCTTCCAAGTTAGGTATCTGTTGCATCATGCCCCCTTGACCTAGCGTTCTTGATGCCGATGGTCCCATGCTGGCTTTTATTCGAGGATCTACAGATCGCAAGAATGGAGTCAAGAGGTTATCAGGTAAGTTGTTGAACAATTTTTCCTTGTTTTTTTTTTCTTTAAGCCAACTTTTTACCAAGAGACGTATGCCTGGCTTATCTATCTCTATTTTAATCTCTCTAATAGCTGCTGATAGTTGATAGGAAGGCATAGTATGATTGCCTATTGCGTCCAATTTTTTTAATACCTTTTCTTGGTTTTTAGCATCTTGATAGCCAAATTTCGGTGGTGTGGCAATCAGGTCACGCAACTGAAGCACCGATGTGCTAGTTACTTGTTTGGATAAAGATTTTCGTTCATTATCTGCATGGTAAGTGTGTAATTTTTCTAGGATTGTTTCGTAGTTGATGGAGGTTTGCATGGCTACTTCTTGAAGTAGCATATGCAAAAAACCGATGCGATCTGCTTTGCCCTTTTGTTGTTTGATGGTACCCAACAGCGCCATTCCAAGTAACTGTTGCACGGGTGCGTATAACCCACTATTTAAAACACCCGTTTGATCTAATATCAAACCTATTTCCGCTAGCACAGGTGCAAAGTTTTGTATTGGCTGTTTCAGTAAGCAGGACAGGGTATGTTCCAAAGTGGTTTGAGAAAAAAGTGCCATAGAACGTTGAAGGGCTTTTTCTTTTTTATGCAGATTAAACCAAAGTTGCTCTATGAGCAGAGGATACTTGTCGAGCAAGGTTAAATATATTTTTTCAATCTGTTTTTCAGAACGTTCAACCATCCACCAAGCAAAATTACCCTCTGATAGATAATGCGCTATGGCCTCTCGTTTGGCATCTGGTAGTGGTATGACTTGGTTAGCCTTAGGATTATGTATCACTTTATTAATCGCTTCTTTTAACTCAAGCGTTAAGCTATGTTCGATCTGGGGAGGCAACTGTTTGCTCAAGAGAGACAGATTTACGTTACCGCCATCTATAACCAGTTTGTCTAAATAGATCACTACATCGCTAGGAACATAATCAGAAAAAATTTTTGATAAGATGGGTAGCAGCCGCTTCTGGATGACTTTATGAAGGGTATGTTGGACTAATTTATGTTGACTATGGTTTTCAAGGGTAACTTCAATCCGGCTACGTAAAATAACATGATGTTGTTTGGTAGGCATAATTATTTAAAAAGTCTAATCAGTAACAACATACCGCCACATTTTATCTAATCCTTTTGAAATACCTATTCTAGGTGTTGCCTTGTAGGGTAATGTGCAACCTATATCTTTAATATATAATAGGTTTGATAAGGTTACATCAATCCCGTTATGGTTTAAATTAATACCTAACCATTGGCAAAGCTTGCCCGGGCCATCTAGATAAGTATAAGGTGGATGAATAAGTTTTATCCCTCTAATCAGAGTAGCTGATGGAAAATTTAAAGCTTCTGTAACCATATTTAAGCAATAATATTTACCATATATAAAATATACATAACTAAACCCTGCTGGCCCAAACATTACTTTATTTCTTTGCGTGACACCTCTAGCCCCATGGCAAGCAGGGTCATCTGTGCCAATATAGCTTTCTGTTTCCGTAATAATGCCTTGAAAATTATGAAAACACAATAATTTACCAATTAAATGCGTACTGACCGTATTGGTATCTTGTGCAAAAAAAGCTCTATTTAGGATCATATAGCCTAGTGGTTCAGGTCAGACATCAAGCCAACTTAAATAAAATCAACTTAAAACATAGGCCCGTGCTCTTGGTTTCCGATAGCGTCAGATTTTGTATCAAGGGCCAAGAGATTATATCAGTTGCTATAAGGGGGGTATTTTGGATTTAACTTGCTTGACGGAACGTAATAGGCCCCTATATTGCTTAAGCTTAAGATAAAGCGGTTGCCCATATACAACTGCAATTGAACAAAGGTATACTATAGACGCAAAAAGATAGGTATAGGTGGTTTCTTTATAGATAATCAACCAAACTTTATATAGAGGAAATGTTTTAGTAAAAAATAGTCCCATTATAAGATGATCTACAAGGCCGAAGACCAATAGGCTTATATAATTGCTTATAGCAAATCGGTAGTGGCTGTTTAGCTTTAAAAAAAGCTTACAACCTATATAGGAAGCGATCAATATAGCGCATAAAGAAGCTATTATAAGGCCACGAATAGGCTTTCCAGGTATAATGCAATAGGGCTTATTATATAATAAGACAAGGCTTATGGTCGTACAAAATAGAATACTCATAGTAGCCTTTTGGCCACCATGACATTTTGCTATACCATTTAAGACAGTCCCTAAAATAGTCAATAGGAGTGCACAATAAACTATTTTATTGGTAAAATTCATGAAATAGGTAGCGGCAAATAATAAGCCAAGTTTAAAGAAATAGTTGTTTAAAGTTTTATGCATGGTAGTTTAATTTTAGTAGACTCAGCACCTGATACCAATAGGTAACGAAAGCTTAAATATATAGATTTATATTATGCCCTGAAAGATAAATTGGATTTTGACATAAACTAATGGCTAGTTTTGTGGACGCTATTGTCGGTTCCTGACTTTGGTAAAAAAGGCTTTTTTTACCCCTTTTTTCTTAATAAAAAAGTGGACAAAAAA
>NZ_JAACGD010000086.1 GCF_022810445.1 Candidatus Cardinium sp. cBcalN2
AATATCAACTACTACATTTTTAAGTGTGTAAATTATTTTTTGTAAAATTGTCAAATTCTATCTTCAAATTTAATTAACAAATGTGCCATAGCCTCGGTCCAATTATGAATAGAGTTGGTCCACTTTTGGGCCATGTAGTTGATAATGAAATATCAGGTTTTAAAAACAGCTAGATGGTTAGGCCCAACTTTTATTTTTGGTAACTCTAGGAAATTGGCTGTTTACAGATTCCACCGCATTGGTTGTGCAAATGGCTCTACGTATGGTAGGCCGTTCAGCGCATTGGTAAAGCTACGTAGAAAAAGCAAAAACGCTCCTTGTAAAATAGTTCCGATCAGCAAGCAGCCCTTACAGCTGAAACTTTTTACTGAGGGCTTGATTTTATTGTTACTTTTTTATCAAGAAAAAAGTAACAATAAAAATTCATTTTTTACCAATGTCATGAACAAATACCTACGTATGGCGTTAGGGTACTGTAAAAATACCATCAGATTATTCCAATTAGCCTACCAAGACTTGGCTATTTGTGGGTATTGTTTATCCCATTTAATAGCAAAATTTTCTAAGGCCATCAGTGCTTTTTGTAAGTAGCTTTACCACTGCGCTGAACGGCTACAAAGTTTTTAGCTAAATAATCATAAAATGATAACCAAAAAACGCAGCTAAAAAACATGTTATTGTATCTGTAAATCAATAAAATAAACGCCTTAAGTTGGCGCCATTTCGTGAAGGAATATGGTATGTATAATTATTTGATAAACAATGGCAAGTACATTGTTCATTTACCACTGCTGACTAACGCATAGTAGGTCCAAGGGTGAAATGATATTCAAAAGAACTCTTGACGCTGTTCATATCTTTTATCGTGTTCAGTCTACGACCAAAGTCTAAGCCAATCATGGGTATAATAGGTATGGGCAACATAACACGGATACCAGCACCTATAGCTTTTTTCATATTAGATAAATTGAAGTTTTCATACTTGAGCCAGCTATCCCCTACTTCTCCAAAGCCCAATACATAGCAACAAACAGGTGCAAGCATAATAGGATAACGCAATTCAATAACAAGCTTATTGAATAGCACTCCTCCTTTTATATGGTTTTTATAATCTTCTGGTGTAAGGCTCTCATCTGGATAACCACGTAACGAAGTAAAATCAGTTCCCAAGAATTTATTTGATACACCTGATGTACCTCCCAAATAAAATCGTTCAAAAGGACCTATAGCTTTTTTAGAGAGACTGTGTAGAAATCCTGCATGACCGCGAACATGCAGTACAAAGCTAGCTGGAAAAGCTTTAAAATAAGCAAAATCTATTGCCAATTTCCCAAATTCCTTTAAACGTGGTATAGCTTCCGGTTTAGAACCAACATAGCCTAACAAACTATAGGGAAGCGTAAGGGTTAAAAAGTTAGACCACAAACATCCACTAGTAGGATAATTTGGATGATTGATACTATCATGTGTCAACGAAAGTGCTAAAGTAAAATCATGTAAGAATCCAGATCTTTTAGTGTGATCTTCTAATAATTGTATATGCTGATATGCGTGATGATGATACGCTATACCGAAATTACTACTCCAATCTCTAGCGAATTTTTTTCCTAAGCTTATTTGACCACCAATTGAATGAACATTACTTTTTTTATCTTGTTTGGCAATTGGAAATAGATTTAGATCTACCCAATCATCTAATGCATTCGGTGTAGCATAGAAAACTTTTTGATAAGCATTATTAAAACTTACAGAAAGTATATAAGGACTTTCTTTCAACCAAAACCAAGGTTCTGTAAAAGAAAAACTTAAATTTTTGTAATCTTTACCAGATATTTCAGCTTTTAAATGCAAATCCTGAGCAGCTCCTAAAGGAACTTTACCTGTAAAAAGGTTTTTTAAAGAAACATTATTAGAACCGATGCCAAGGCCGATCTTAATGCCATTTGTATATCCTCCATTTAGGTTACACTCGAACCGGGGTTCTTCTTCTACCGAATAAATGATATCTACGGTACCTTTTGCTACATCTGGTTGTATATCTGGGACTAATTTCTCTGGCTTAAATAACTTTAACATCGCTAATCTTCGTAAGGATTCCCGCACAAGCCCTAAGTTATATTTTGCTCCTGGCAATGTTAATAACGTACGCCGAATAACATAATCATGCGTTAATGTGTTACCTACAATATCTATTTGATTAATAGTAGCTTGCTTGCCTTCTTGAATTCTAATTTCTAGATCTACCTGATTATCCTCTATACTAGTTTCAACCACTTCTGCGCGAAAAAAAAGATAGCCATTATTGGTATACAAATCACCAATGGTTAGATCTGTAACCCCAGGATGCAATCGGCTTTTAATATAAAGCGGATCATAGATCCTTCCTGGCTGGAGGTTTAATAACCTATTTAATACTTGATCACTATAGACATAATTACCAACCCATTTAATATCACGGATCATATATTGTTTACCCTCATTAATTTTTAAATAGATATTCAGCTTGCCATCAGCAAAAGTTTCAAATCGTTCTGCGGCAATATGTACATCCTGAAAACCCTTTGATTGATAAAAAAGAATAAGATTTTCTTTAGCTTTTAGGTATTTTTCTTCTGTGAAAACAGAGGAAAAAAAAGAAGCATGGGTAAAGAAATAACGTTTTATATCATCTAATGTTTTGGGCAACTGTAAGAGTAGGCCACCCTTGCGAAGGGGAGCCATGGTAATAGTTTGCTTAAAAATATCGTGGAAAAGTGTAAAACGAGGGGCTTCTTTTAGCTCTTTAATCTTATATAGTAAGAGATTCGTTTCCAAATGGTCATTTCCTTCAAAAATGATTTTATGCAGGGTGGTTTTGTTACCTTTATTTATCTTAATCTTGAGCGTTACTTTCGCATCCATTGTTTCAGTTGGCAGACATTCTGTAAAAACTTGGACATCCCTAAAGCCCTGTTCTAAAAAAAACTTTTTAATTTTAGAAATGGTTTTCTGTATAAAAAGTGGAGACAACGCAACATGATCATCTATAGTAACTTTTTCAAGCAGTGCTTTTCTATCTTTCTTTGTTAAACCTTCTATAAGGCAGTTGACTACTTCAGGATATTCCTCAACATGAATAACAAAAGTGGCTAACCCATTTGCTTGATCAAGATCAGATAAGTAGATTTCAACAGACTTTATACGATCATGCTTGGCTATTTTGGAAATGGCAGTACGGATCTGCTGAGAAGATGGGTCAATGACTGTTCCATCTCGTACACCAGAAAGCGCAATCAGTAAATCAGTCTCTACCAAAACATTGCCCATTACGTCAATCTTCCGTATCGCGTAACCAGTCGTGCCAAAGGCTGGTTGTGACAGCCCTAACAATAGACAAAAGAAGGACAACAAACGTTTAACTTTTTTGATATTGGTATCTATCATTATCATGATCCGTAGCATAAATTTATAGATGAATGAGCCACCTCTATACAAATCTCAAAAAGATGAAGGGCAGTATAGCTATGATAGCACAACCAGCCTCTTTCTAAAATGAAAAAGGAGAGACTACATAAGCTAAAACTTTTCCCGAATATAGGAAAATATTAACGGTATGACCTACTTTCCTATTATTTTATATAATTAACATAGAGTCGCCATATAAGAAAAATCTATAACGCTCTTTGATAGCTTCAGCATAAGCTGCTAAAATCAAATCTTCGCCTCCAAAAGCAGCTACACTGACCAGAGAAATAGATGAGGGCAGATGAAATGTAGTCAACAAGGCATTGCAAACTTTAAATGTACAAGAAGGTAAAATGAATTTATTGGTCCAATCACTGCTTGCCTTTAGTTGGCAAGAGACCGAAACAGAAGATTCTATAGCCCTTAACACTGAGGTACCTACGGCGCAAACTTTTTTTTGATGATGCAGACTTTGGTTGACCATTTTTGCACTTTCTTGGGTAATAATAAAACGTTCCGAGGAAGCCCTTACCTTCGTTAAATCTTCCATATCAATAGTACTGAGCTCACTTAAACCAATATGCAACGTAACTGGAACAACAGCAATGTTTTGCAAAGTTAAATACTTCAACAAATAAGGGGTAAAATGCAACCCAGCAGCTGGTAATACGATACTGCCTATATGTTGGCCAAATATGGTCTGATAATATTCCCTATCTTCTGGCTTAGAAGAACGCCCTATTTGATTGGGTAAAGGCATATGGCCAATTTGATTGATAAGTGCATAGAATTCTTCTTCTGTTCTATCAAACAACAACTTAAGCGTACGGCCTCTTGAAGTAGTATTATCTATAATTTCAGCTACCAACTCCCCATCACCAAAATAAATTTTATTACCTATGCGAATCTTACGTGCTGGCTCTACAATGGTGTCCCACAAGCCATGTTCATCATTCAATTTCCGCAATAAGAGCACTTCTACCTGTGCATTTGTTTTTTCTTTACAGCCATAAAGTTTACAAGGTAAAACTTTCGAGTCATTGACCACTAAACTATCTCCTTGCCTAAAATAAGTAAGCAGATCTTTAAAGGTTTTATGTTCTATTTTGCCACTATCTTTATGTACAACCATTAAACGGGCATTTTCCTTGTCCTGGATTGGATACTGTGCAATGCTATGCTCTGGTAGTTCAAACTTAAAATTTGATAATTTCATACTAATATTTAATTTTAATAAAGTGTAGCTGGTTTTTACCCACCGGTTTGGTGTATGCTACTAGTTTTCTAGTATCTGTTCCTGACACTGGTAAAAAATGAATTTTTTAGAGCTACTTTTTGCTTGATCAAAAAGTAGCCAAAAAATCAAGCGCTGATGAAAAAAGCT
>NZ_JAACGD010000087.1 GCF_022810445.1 Candidatus Cardinium sp. cBcalN2
TTATCAAGAAAAAAGTAAAATAAAGAAACTTATAATCAAATAAAAATAATTAAAAATTCCTTAAGTTGACGCCATTGCATGAACAGATACAAAAAAATAGGATGGTGATAGATTCACTGGATTTATCACAAGCAGGTTAGTTGGCCGGTTCCTCTAGTAAATAGGCTATGATAGGTCTATTGACCAAGGCTGGGTGTACAACAAAGCTTTTAACAGAATTTCCAGTTTTAATGGTAGATTTCGGATCTTTAGTAATCAGTGGATGCCAATCAGGTAGTGGTTTTTTTTCTTTAACAAGGCGATAGGCACAACTTTTAGGTAGCCAAGTAATAGTTTTAAGATTGTTAGGATTCAGCTTGATACAATCATCAACATAACGAAAACGTTCTTTATAGTTGGAACATTGACAAGTACGGGTATTGAGTAACCGACAACAAATCCTTGTAGTACGCACCTGTTGGCTTACTGCATCGGCTATTTTAAGCAAGCAGCATTTACCACAGCCATCGCACAAGGATTCCCATTGTGATACAGTCATTTCGTTTAATGGCGTATTAAGCCAAAATTTCTCTTTTTCGTCACTTGTATCCATAACTTTTTAAATATAAAACCAGTATAGAAGTTAGATGATTTCCAGCTCTAAAACCCACCTTAAAGCTAGAAAAGTAGCTTGCATGTACAAGTATCTTACTTTTTGTGTCTGTTCAAAACATGGGTAAAAACACCTTACCTTTTTTCAAAACACATTTTTAATGCATCTTGAGCTGCCATTTCCAATGCTTCTACGATATGGCTATCTAAATATTTCTTTGCCAGGCAAATATCTACAGTAAGCGTTTCTTTGGCCATATCTGCTACTTGCACTTTATGGGTATAACCATAAGCGTGGCGTAAATCATAGAGCCGCTCAGCCAATTTAATACAAAGTACAAAGAGCTGATCTTGGTTAACCACCTTATTGCGATGGTTATCCAGATAAAGCCCAGAGGGCTCTATCTCTTGGCGTTCATTGATGGATACAATAGATTGTACAAAGGAAAAAATAGCTAGATTATAATTAGCCTTAATATAAGAAAGTGGTAAATCCGTATAAATAATTAAATCATAGAGCAAAGCAGCATAGATTGGTTCGGGAAGATAAGAGACCCAATCTATTACTAATCGAGCAATCCCTACCGCACGAACATAAAACAATTCTCCTGATACATGCCGCCTAAAAGCATAACAACGCCTTAGCAATAACAATATTTCATCGATTACACCTATATGAACAGCAGACATCTTACAAGCATAATCTTTAAATCTGGTTAATACTATCATGGAAGCATCCATTTCACTTTTGGTCACAAAACTCTTTGAAGGAGTCACATTATTAATCATCTCGTCTCGAACAAGCGTTACATCACAAGGCAGCACCAGTAAAATAGCCTTTTCTTTGGCAGAGGGAAATTGCAGATAACCATAGTGGGCACGCACAATCCGTTCTATTGGTTTTTTTTGTACATTTATACGTTCTGAAACTAGCTGGTTAAGTGTTCCTATAACCTCCATCCCTTCGGTGATATCTTCATAATGCGTCTTAATGGCAGGCAATGTTGCTACAGAGGTATCCGCACTACTAATCATGAACCCTATAGCTGGGAAGGCTATTTCTGGAGGACGTTGTGTTTTAATAGGGCCATATTTATGGTATTTTAATCGAGTAATATGCATATGAATGCGTATAGATTCACTTTGATCTGGATGGGCAGTACGTAAAATAACAGAGACCAATAAATGGATAAGTTGACTAACATCACATACAATTTTAGTTTCAAAATCAACATTTTTTTTTACTATTATCAGTTTTGGAACGGATGCCGCCGAACCATTTAAATAAATTTGTAATTGCCCTATCAGTTCATTTAGGCCAATTTCAGTTGGTAGTAATGGTAAATGTGCTTGAGAATTAGCATGTTGCTTCAAAAAAATAGACCATACGGCGAACTTATTCATAATAGTTGAGAGATCTTCCTTATAAAGAGGATCATCTTCTAAAAAGCAAGCAGACTCCATCACATCTTTGACCATTTTTTTTAAAAAAGTGGTATCTCTTTCTGAATAACCTTCGGTAGCGTTGATATGTAAATTATGAATAACCTGTTTTAACTTTAAATTATAATCTTTTTCTCGTTGCAACTTTGCTTTATTCCTTAAGTAGCGGTTATGCGCTCTATAATCAGTTACTTGGATTTTAGTATAAATAATCATCGTAAAAATCAATATACTGAATCCGAATAAAGACATTACATCATCCGTGAATACCATCAAATTACCCACACAATAAAAAACATAAATGATGGCACACACCATAGTTGCCAGCACCGTTATGGCTAAACGCAACGAAAATATAAATAAGATTACAGATAACTGCACTATAGATAACTTTAATAGAAATGCATAATCGGTCAGACGCCACCAATGCCAAAGTAAATTTATAGGCAAACAAAAAATGGCACCTATGAGCCAAAATCTACTAATTTCCCAAGATGGCACTTCTTTTTTAGAAACAATTGCATAGCCTATAAGCCAAAAACCTGCAGCAAATTGGAGCGTATACCAATAAATAAGGCCCTTACCTAGATAACTTAGTACAGCAGTAATGATTATAACATAACAGCCAGTATATCCTATTAAGAAATTACTTGGCTTGAGTTTAATGAGCTGTTCTTTTGCAGCAGAAGATCTCAGAAATAAAAAAGAGACAGTTATAAGGATAAGGATGAGAGCTTGAAATGGCAACATAAACAAGAGCATAAAAAACTATACAGTAAATCCGAAAATGGAGACCAGTATAAGCATTTTTATTATACAGTCAAAAATTGTGCTTTACTTGTATGCATTGAACTATCGAATTAGATATTCAATAAAATTAATATATTATTTTAATTTTGAAATCATTGTTTTTTTGCAATTGAAAAGGCACTTTCCTTTTACTTGTTACTTGATCAAAAAGGGGGATAAAAAAGCCTTTATAAAAAGTTGTTACAAGCAGACACCTTAGAGCTAAATGGCCCATCTGCTAATCTAGTATCCTATCGCTCAATAGCGACCTACTGCTTCCAGCCCTATTAAGTTAAGCTAATCTTACTTAACAAAAACGTACGCAACAGATATTAAATGTTCAACACAATATTTGTATCTTGTAAGGCTGTTTAGTGAGTTAGTTTGTAACCTCTTTAAAGGGTATCTATATGCAACTTAAATTTGCCAAGTACCAAGCTACTGGAAATGATTTTATTATGATTAATAATTTTCAAGGCCTATCCTATACACATGATCCTATTGTAACCAAGCAGCTTTGTCATAGACAGTTTGGAATTGGGGCAGATGGTATCATTACTATTGAAAAAAAAGTAGGCTATGACTTTGGCCTACTACACTATAACGCAGATGGCAGCCAAGGAGGGGGGTTATGTGCTAATGGAAGCAGAGCGGCACTGCACTACGCACATCAATTAGCCATCATCGATCAAAAAGCTGATTTTGTGGCTATAGATGGCCTACATAGAGGATATATAAATAATGATCTGGTTTATCTAACCTTTCAAGATATAGATAGGATTGAAAAATTAGATGAAGGCTATTTTCTAGACAATGGTACACGCCATTACGTAGAGATGGTAGATACTATTCAAGCGGTTGACATGCAAATAGGTGGGTTTCCAAGAAGAAATAGACACCCATTTGAAAAAGAGGGGGTTAATCTTAACTTTATGCAATTAACAGAAAAAAACACGATACTGGTCCGCACGTGTGAATGTGGATTGGAGTCAGAGCCATTATCTTGTGGCACAGGAGTAGTCGCTAGCGCAATAGTGGCCAGTGCCTATTATGGTTTAAATAGTCCTATACAAGCCATCACCAAAGGGGGTAGCTTGCAAGTAACTTTTAGGCCACTATCTGGTGATCGTTTCGTTGATATTCAGCTAATTGGAAGCGTTTGTCAAACCTTTCAAGGCATCGTTAACCTAACCACTCTACCCCCCATAAACCTTTTGTCAAAGCGCTACTTCTGCTGGTAGTTTACATTTGGATCCGGTGCGTAAATTACGCCTAGTAGATAGCGGTTTTGCACTCCGTTTCTTACACCAATGCTGCAGCATAAGCAACCTTTCAAAAGAAAACTATGATTCGATGTCATGCACCATAGCGATTTTTTTATTTAGCTCTATAATTTAAGATGATTCATTTTGAACAATTTAGATTGTCCAATGGCTTAGAAGTTATTGTACATGAAGATCCAACCAGCCACATTGCCGTAATGAACCTTATGTATAATGTAGGGGCTCGAGATGAGGATCCTTTAAAAACAGGTTTTGCCCACTTGTTTGAACATTTAATGTTTGGTGGGTCTTGTAACATTCCCATTTATGATACCCCGTTACAACAAGTAGGGGGTTCCAATAATGCTTATACCACCACAGACTTAACCAATTATTATTGCGCCCTGCCTGCTATTAATCTAGAAACCGCCTTTTGGCTTGAGTCCGACCGGATGCTCGGGCTTGCATTTAATGAAAAATCACTCGAAATACAACGAAAAGTGGTTATAGAAGAGTTTAAAGAACATTACCTCAACCAACCTTATGGTGATGCATGGCACCATTTAACCAATATGGCCTATACCACCCATCCTTACAAATGGCCCACTATTGGTCAATCATTAAGCCACATAGAACAGGCTACTATGGACGATGTAAAAGCTTTTTATTACAAATTTTATAGGCCCAACCAGGCCATTTTAGTAGTGGCAGGCAAGGTAACCCAACAACAAGTAGCCACATGGTGTAAAAAATGGTTTGAACCCATTCCAGCTGGCCCCGCATACCATCGATCCTTGCCTCAAGAACCAAAACAAGTAGCAGCCAGACGAAAAATAGTGCAGGGTGATGTACCCTTTCCTATACTCTATAAAGCCTATCATATGCCAGGAAAAGGGATGGCAGGTTACTATGCCGCAGAAGTATTATGCAACCTACTCAGTGAAGGAAAGTCTGCTTTGCTACCTGCAAACCTTGTAGAAAAACAAGCCCTTTACACCAGAATAGATGCCTATATGACGGAATCGTTCGACCCAGGCCTATTAGTGATTAGTGGCAGTTTGACGCCAAAAGTTTCCTTTGAGGAAGCAGAAACCGCTTTACTAGAAGTATTAAAGCAAGTAGATACTACCACCACTATCACATTAGAAAAGGTAAAAAATCAAATGGAAACACAAATGCTATTTGGCCAGGTAAACCTAGTACATCGTGCACAAGAATTGGCATTAGCCACTTTAGAGGGTGATACCAACTTGGTAAACAAGAAAATTGAGTATATTAGGCAGGTTGACTTAGAAACGGTCCAAGCAATTGCCAAAAAGATTTTACAAGAACAAAATTGTAGCACGCTCCACTACCAAACAATTCCATAAAGTAAAGTAACAGGAATAAAAAATTAAATATGTTATGTTTGAAAGTCTTAGTAAAAACCTAGAAAAAGCCATAAAGTCTTTAAAAGGGCAAGGCCGTATTACAGAAATAAATATTGCTTCTACTATAAAGGAAATTCGTAGAAGCCTGGTTCAAGCAGATGTGCACTATAAAGTAGCCAAGCAAGTTACAGATGCTATTAAGCAAAAAGCGATTGGAACGAATGTGATTACATCCGTTTCGCCGGGTCAACTCTTTACAAAATTGGTACAAGATGCCTTAACAGATTTAATGGGTGGCCTACAGGCTGAGGTTCGTCTCACAGGCCATCCAGCCGTTATACTCCTGGCCGGATTACAAGGGGCTGGAAAAACAACCTTAGCAGCTAAGTTGGCTCATTACTACCAAAAAAAAAATAAAACATCCCTCCTAGTAGCTTGTGATGTCTATAGACCAGCAGCAGCTGACCAACTGGCCAAACTAGGTGCAGGGCTTACTATAAGTGTGCATACAGAGCCAGAAGAAAAAAACCCTCATACTATTGCAAAAAATGCCATTAAAGAGGCCCAAAGTAAAGGAATAGACCTTGTTATTATAGATACCGCAGGTCGTTTGTCGATTGATGAAAAGATGATGCAGGAAATTTGTATGCTTAAACAAGAGTTAAAACCCGCTGAAACACTTTTTGTAGTGGACGCCATGGCAGGTCAAGATGCAGTTACCACTGCACAAGCTTTTAATGAGCAACTTAACTTTGACGGAGTAGTACTTACTAAACTGGATGGAGATGCCCGTGGAGGTGCAGCACTTTCTATTCGTAGTGTAGTAGCCAAACCTATAAAGTTTATCAGTACAGGTGAAAAAATGCAGGATCTAGATCTTTTTCATCCAGACCGTATGGCTAGCCGTATTCTAGGGATGGGAGATGTAATCTCCTTTGTAGAACGTGCAGAACAAGTATATAATCTAGAACAACAACGCAAATTACATCAAAAAATAAAAAGCAATCAATTTAATTTAGAAGATTTGGCCAAACAAATCGAACAAATTAAAAAAATGGGAAATCTAAAAGAAATGGTTAGCATGTTACCTGGTTTAGGAAACGCACTACAAGACATACCTTTAAACGATGATTTATTTAAAAACTGTCAGGTAATCATAGCCTCTATGACGCCTAAGGAAAGAAGAAATCCCGATATTATTGACCGAAGTCGCCGTGAACGCATCGCACAGGGCAGTGGAAAAACGACACAAGAGGTGAGTCAATTGCTGAAACAGTTTGATATGATAGCCAAAATGATGAAAAAAGTACATAAAGACGGATTTAATATGTTGGCCAACATACCAAGATTACTTAAAACAACAAGATAAGGCCATTTGTATGTTACTTGTTATAACAAAAAGGCTGCCTATTACTACTATAGCGCTTAATAGATAGATACCTCAAATTTGGTAATAGGTAATTTTATAGTTAAATTTGGCTAGGCCAAGTTTAAATTTACTGTAAAACATTATGAAATTGACCAATCAAAATAACAAAAATAAAGAAGCTCTTTTTAAGACCTTTGTATTTGACCATTCCGATAAAGGCAACCTTTTTAAAACCTTTGGATTAAAAAAATCTGAGCAAGACAGCGGCTCTTATGAATCACAAATTGCGCTCCTGACCTATGAAATCAAGCATTTAACAGCACATCTAAAGCTTAACAAAAAGGATCACTCTGCCAAATATGGCCTTGCCAAAAAAGTTGGTAAACGCAAGAAAATCATTAAGAAATTTAAAGAAGCAGCACTAACTCGCTACAGAACTATAATCACGGAACTTGGCTTAAGAAAGTAATAGATCTTTTTTAAAACCCATTTTTTTAATGGTAGCTTTTGGTCTCAAATTTTGTCTACCCTCGTTAAGTAGATTGACTATTTTGCGATGTTCGACTAAACTGCTCCTAAAGCCTGCCCATCATAAATAAATTTTGAAAACACTCTAGCGTAATATTTTTTGCTATTTGCAATATTTTGTTATATTTTTCTTGTTGCGCTTTATTCCACTTATATGCTCAAAAAAGTCATTTCAAAAACAATACAATTACCCGACAATCGGGTCATTACTATAGAAACAGGTAAATTGGCTACTCAGGCCAGTGGCTCTGTTCTGATTCGAATGGGTAATACGATGCTTTTAGCTGCCGTAGTAGCTAAAGAGGCTCCAGAAGAGGGAGGATTTAGTTTTTTACCTCTTTCTGTAGATTACCAAGAAAAGTTTGCTGCCTCTGGCAAAATACCTGGAGGATTTCTAAAAAGAGAAGGTAGGCTAGGAGACCATGAAGTACTCATTGCTAGATTAGTAGATCGTGCGATTCGTCCTCTTTTTCCGAAAGGATTTAATAGCGAAATTCAAGTCAATATATCATTAATATCTGCTGATGAGACCATTTTACCAGATGCACTGGCTGCCTTAGCGGCCTCTTCAGCTTTATCTGTTTCTTCTATTCCATTTAATGGCCCTATTTCTGAGGTACGTGTAGCTCGTGTAAATGGTACGTTTTTAATCAATCCATCACCTAACTTGCTTGAACAAGCTGATATAAACCTTATAGTAGCCGCTAGTGACAGTAGCATACTCATGGTAGAAGGCGCAATGAATGAAGTGGGAGAAGCTGATATAATAGCAGCGATTCGCTATGCCCATGATACGATTAAATTACAGTGTCAGGTACAAAAAAAGCTCATGGAAGCCGTTGGCGTTGAAAAAACAATAGACACAACTCATCATGCATCTGCTATAGTATGCTATCCAACCGCTTTACGTGAGGCCATTTATGCCGACTTATATGCTGTTGCCAAGCAACATATACCTTCTAAAGCTTTGCGTAAAGAAGCCTTTATGGCTGTGGCACATCGCTACAAGGAACAACTTACCAAAGATCAAAATGGCCAAGAAGTAACTACTACGCAACAAAAAGAATGGCTAGACGAACTCGAAACTCAAGCCATTCGAGCACTTATTTTAAATGAAAACGTTCGCTTAGATGGTCGACTATTAGACCAAATTAGGCCTATTGATTCTGAGATAGATTACCTACCATCTGCCCATGGTTCTGCCCTTTTTACAAGAGGAGAAACCCAATCGCTTACTACAGTTACCCTGGGTAGCAAATTTGATGAGCAGATTATCGATAGAGCCATGGAAGATGGCTATAACCGTTTTATGCTCCATTATAACTTTCCTGGCTTTTCTACTGGAGAAGTTAAACCCAATAGAGGGCCTTCTCGCCGTGAAATAGGACATGGTAACTTAGCTATGCGGGCCTTGAAAGCAGTCCTTCCGCCTGATAAAGAAAACGTATATACCATACGGGTAGTATCTGATATTCTTGAGTCCAATGGCTCCTCTTCTATGGCCACAGTTTGTGCCGGTTCCTTAGCATTAATGGATGCCGGTATCCCTCTTAAAGCAGCTGTTTCAGGCATTGCTATGGGTATGATTACAGATCCTACTACAGGTCGTTTTGCTGTTTTATCTGATATTCTAGGAGATGAAGATCGCATCGGTGATATGGATTTTAAAGTAACAGGTACCTATCAAGGGATTACAGCTTGCCAAATGGATATGAAAGTAGCCGGTATTTCGTATGTAATGCTGGAAAAAGCACTACACCAAGCTAAAGAAGGTAGACTACATATCCTTGAAAAAATGGCAGAAACCATAGCTGCTCCTCGCCTAGATAGTAAACCACATGCTCCTAAAATTGTCACCATAGAAGTTGAAAAAGAGATGATTGGTGCTATTATTGGACCAGGCGGCAAGGTCATACAAGAAATTCAAAAAGAAACCTGCACCAATATAGATATTGCGGAACAAGGCTATAAAGGTATTGTTACCATATTTGCTGGTAATCAAGAAATGTTAGAAAAAGCGGTTAGTAGAATCAAGACAATTACGGCCAGGCCAGTTATGGGTGAAATATATAAAGGTAAGGTCAAGTCTGTCTTAAACTATGGCGCATTTGTAGAGTTCATGCCTGGTAAAGATGGCTTTTTACATGTTTCAGAGGTTCGTTTAGAACGTATTGAAAATCTGGAAGATGTATTAGAAGTTGGAGAAGAATTACAGGTAAAGCTTATTGGTATAGAACCTAAAACAGGTAAATATAGATTGTCACGTAAAGTGTTACTATCTCCAGATGTAGTAGCAGCTGGGGGGTAAAAAAGGAATGTATCCATTATTTAATTTAGGAAATCATGAGACAACTAAAGATAAGCAAACAGATTACCAATCGTGAAAGCCAATCTTTGGACAAATACCTGCAAGAAATTGGTAGAGTACCATTGCTTAGTGCTGATGAAGAGGTGGAACTTTCTAAAAAGATTAGAATGGGAGATAGAGCTGCTTTTGAAAGGCTTACCAAGGCCAATCTTCGGTTTGTTGTTTCTGTAGCCAAGCAATATCAAAATCAAGGGCTATCTTTAAGTGATTTGATTAATGAAGGTAATCTTGGTCTGATTAAATCAGCTCAGCGGTTTGATGAAAAAAGAGGATTTAAGTTTATTTCTTATGCTGTTTGGTGGATTAGACAATCTATATTGCAGGCCTTAGCCGAACAAGCCAGAATTGTCCGTTTGCCATTGAATCGGATTAGTTCGCTTAGCAAAATTTCTAGAACCTTTTCTCGTTTAGAGCAAAAGTATGAAAGAGAACCAACAGTTGAGGAACTGGCTCAGTTCTTAGAAATTGATCCAGAAGAGGTTCGCAGTGCTTTAAAAGTTGCGGGACGTCATATCTCTGTAGACGCTCCCTTTTTACAAGGAGAAGAAAACAGCCTATTAGATGTGTTGGAAAGTGATGTCGAAAAAAAGCCAGATAGCGAATTAATGAATGATTCTTTGTGTAAAGAAATTCAACGTTCATTGGCAGTACTTACCCCCAGAGAACGCGATGTGCTCTGCTATTATTTTGGCCTGAACAATACAGAAATCTTGACGTTAGAAGAGATAGGTGCCCGTTTTGGCCTGACACGTGAGCGCGTGCGTCAAGTAAAAGAAAAAGGTATTAAAAAACTAAAAGCAGCAGTTAGCAGTGAAACGCTCAAATGCTACTTAGGTTAATATGACTCCTATAGAACTAGTAATTATTGGAGGTGGCCCAGCTGGTTACACGGCTGCTATTTATGCTGCCCGAGCAGGCCTCCACCCTATTCTATACCAAGGCCCAAACCCGGGTGGTCAATTAACCATTACAGGAGATGTAGAAAATTACCCCGGCTATAGAAATGGCGTAACAGGGCCTGCTATGATGCAAGACTTTCAAGCCCAAGCAGAACGATTTGGCGCCATTATCAAAAGCAGTACCATTACTAAAGTAGATTTTTCGACCTATCCGCGGCAATTAACAGTAGACAACGATCTGGATATACTGGCTAAGGCCGTTATTATTGCCGCTGGTGCATCGGCAAAATGGCTGGGATTACCAGCAGAAAAAAAGCTATATGGTAAAGGTGTTTCTGCCTGTGCCATTTGCGATGGCTTCTTTTTTAAGGATAAAACCGTTGTAGTGGTAGGAGGAGGTGATACAGCTGCAGAAGAATCCCTTTATCTAGCTAAGCTTTGTCAGAAAGTACATCTCTTGGTCCGTAAGGATCAGATGCGTGCCAGCAAAATTATGCAGGACCGGATTTTCAAAAAACCCAACATTCAAGTCTGGTTTCAGACAGAAGTCAAAGACATTATAGGCCAAGAACAAGTAGAAGCCATAGAAGTAATCCATAACCCATCTAAAGCCATTACCCTTATAAAGGCAAGCGGTTTATTTGTTGCAATAGGTCATCAACCCAACACATTACCTTTTTTACCTTACATAACAGTAGATAGTCACGGTTATATCCAAACCAAGCCAAACACCACGGAGACTAATATTCCTGGTATCTTTGCAGCTGGAGACATTCAAGATCCCCAATATAGGCAAGCTGTAACAGCTGCTGGGACAGGTTGTATGGCCGCACTAGATGCAGAACGTTTTCTAGAAAAAACCAATGCTAATTGTTAAAAAAGATAAATCCTCAGAGCAAAATGCATCTTCCCAAAAACACCTATCTACCCGCATTGTTTTGGCTATGGCTCAGTATCCTTTCAAGCTGCTTAAATGATTTGGTTACCAAATACTTAATTACAGAGCTAACGGCATCCCAAATTTGCTTTTTCCGTTTTACATTTGGTAGTCTAGTCTTAGTACCTATTATGTATCATAAGGGTATTCATTCTTTTAAGACAAAACGTCTATCCCTACATCTGTTGCGCGGTTTATTTTTATCCCTTGCAATGGGTTTATACGCCTATAGCTTAACCAGAATGAGCATGAGTAGTGCAACGGTAATAGGATTTACCCATCCTATTTTTGTACTTATCTTAGCAAGAATTTTTCTGAAAGAATCAGTCCGTTGGCCCATATGGATGGCCACCCTGCTAACTTGTATAGGTATGGTTTTTATTTTACGTCCTACCATGTATAACCATACTGCTTTATCCTGTATACTGGCAACAGTTGTCTTTGCCTCATTGGATATTATCAATAAAAAATATGTTGCATCTGAGCCTATTCTTTCGATGCTATTTTTTTCTAATTTAATCGCTGCCTGTTTCATGTTACCAGTAGCCTCCTGCTATTGGCACCCCCCTACCCTATTTGAACTATGCTTTTTAGCCATACTAGGTATTGGCAGCAATCTGATTCTCTATTGCTTATTAAAAGCCCTAAAGCTATCAGATGTAGCTTCTTTAGCACCAATGAAATATACTGAATGGGTTCTTTCTCTCATATTGGGTTATATCTTTTTTAAAGAGTGGCCAAGTGTTAGTACTTGTCTGGGCGCAGGTATTATTATTTCTTGCACCGGTTTTATCGTTTATTATCAAAATCGTTAAACAAAGGGTTGAAGCCTTGTAAAAAGCTGCGATGAAAAAGCTCAGCTTAAGCCAATTTTTGCATAGGGCTTGATTTTTTGCTTACTTTTTTATCAAGAAAAAAGTAAAAAGAAAATCCCTTACGGCTTGTGTACCAATAGTGGTTATCCTTAAATGGAAGCCATGGCCTGAACAGATGCAAAAAATTGACATTCAATTTTAATTATCTTATATTATGTTGGCTCTAAATAATATAAGATAGGGTCATTCCTATCTAAGATCTAAAATAGGTCGATTAAAAAGCTATCTGCTGGTATAGCGCTACTTTTGCAAATGAGCTAGCCAAAAAATTTAGATATAACCATACAATCATTATGCCAAACATTTTATCAAGAGGATTTGTTTTATCGGCTATTTTATATTTTCTCATAGGACCTATGGGGTGTTGGTCTTGGTGTAAGAAACAAACAAATAACTCAAAAAGTATAATAACAACAAGTAAAAAACCCACAGAACCCATTATCCCTTATAGTAGTAGTAAAGAATCTATTGAAGCGACCAAAGAGGATAATAATACCCGAGAGAATCAAAAAGATATAATAGAGAATAATAGTGAGAAAGGCAATCATAAGATGGAAGAGAATCAAAAAGAAGAAAAAATAGAAATAGAAAACATTCTTCACACAGTAGAAATAATGCTTGACCAAATAGAAAAAACGAATAATAATATTCCAAAAGATTTGCCTAAATCTACTACATCTAGTGGTCAAGATTATAGACAAGAACAGAAACAGGAACAAGAACAGGAACAAAAACACAACCAAGATAACAAGGTCAAATCAACTTTATTGATTCAGTTATTACAAAAACTAAAACTAAGACCCCAAATTACACCAATTTTCCGGAAACAAATTAATAAATTTAAAACAAACATAAAATCTTTGATACGCCCTATACATGAGCTTGAAAAAGAACTAGAAGAGTTAACAACTAAACAAAATATTTGCCAGGAATTATTAAAAGTACGCATGAGAGAAAATTCTAATCAGGGATTTTCCAATTCAGAGGGCCTTGATGAAAGAGATAAAGCGTTACTTAGGAAATACAAATACAAATACAAACATGACAAAGCAATCCATGAAAGTATTGAAAAACGAGAATTTCGCATAGCTATTTTGGAAGCAGTGATTCAAAAAAAGAAGGAAAAAATAAAAAAGCAAATAGATAAGCTTACAAAAGAAATAAATGAATCAGAAGATTTCCACAAAGAGCTGGATGCAACAAGACTAGCAAAAATGAAAGAAAATATTTTTCTAGAAGGGCTTGAAGAGGAAGAAAAAAAATTACTTAATAAGTACAAAAACAGGACCTCAGAACAAATCGAATCAATGATGCGAGATCAAAAATCACTGATTAGGAAAAAGACCGAAGCCAAAAAAAAGCTCGAAAAGCAACTTAACGTAACTGCATGATTATCTAATTAAGAGTTATTGTCAAATTGATTGGTAGGTAAAAATATAATAGCTGTTTAGGTAATGTGTAGTAGTTGATATTT
>NZ_JAACGD010000088.1 GCF_022810445.1 Candidatus Cardinium sp. cBcalN2
CAACTACTACAATTTATTTTAAATATTTATCGATTTTTTTATAAAAAATACCAGTACTATTAGTAGGATAGCATACTTACTGATCGACTAATACCTTTAGTTCGCTGAACGGAAAAACAAATTTAGGATATTATATAAAATAATCCTAATTTAACATGATAAAAATTTAGCTTATAGCTACGGATGTGGGGTTATATCAAAGAAGAAATTTGAATTAATAGCTAAGTGCTTGACCAGCACATGGCAGGAGTATTTATAGCCCTATTCCAGGTCACGAAAAAAACGCCCATTGTAAAATAATTGCGATCAGCAATCACAGCTTATCGCTGAAATAGAAAAACGTATCCGTTCACGACTGTGGTTTTTCTTCGATTGTATTTAGCAACTCTTTGGTTTGTGTTCACGAAATTAGTAGAAAATGAATTTTTGTTGTTACTTTTTTCTTGATAAAAAAGTAACCAAAAAATCAAGCGCTGATGAAAAAAGTGGCTTAAAGCTTCGTTTACAGCTGGAAAAACAGGAGCCTACCTGCAATCCATCCCGGCAACTGTTTTTCTTGTCATCTGTAAACTGCGCTTTCTGATCGCACTTTTTTCAAAGGGCGCGTTTTTTTCTAGCATAAGCCATAGTGGTGAACGGAAACAGAAAAACAGTTTTGTTTGAAGCCTGCGCAACGGGCGAGTTCTGTTTTTTCAGCTGCAAGGGGTAATTTCCGCAATTTTTTACCTAGGGTTTGATTTTTTAGCTACTTTTTGATCAAGCAAAAAGTAGCTAAAAAATTTATTTTCTACTAATGCCCTTAACAAATGCAAAAGTAAGTTTAAAAAAGCTTTTTTACCAATGTTTTGAACAGATACTTGCTTCTTTATCAAGCAAAAAGTAAATTAAAAAAAGCTTTTTTACTAATAATGATTATTCTTAGTCAGCAGCTACTTCTAAAACTGTTTCTGCAACACTTTCTCTACCTACTTCTTCTACAGAAGAAGTAGATGGGGTTTTCTTTCTTCTTCTACGTGTTGTTTTAACAACTTTGGCTTCTTTTGTGTAAATATCATTATAATCGACCAATTCAATCATACACATAGCTGCATTATCACCAGCCCGGTTGGGCAACTTAATGACACGGGTATAACCACCTGGACGCTGTTCAATTTTTTCAGCAATCTGATTGAATAATTCTTTTACGGGTTCTTTATCTTGAAAATGAGAAAAAACCATTCTTCGAGAGTGAGTCGTATCTTGCTTGGCTCTAGTAAGGATAGGCTCAATAAATGTACGGAGTACTTTACCTTTAGCCAAAGTAGTAACGATACGCTTATGCATAATAAGCGACTTAGCTAAATTCATAAGCAAAGCTTTTCTATGCCCTGCAGGTCTACCTAACCGGTTAATTTTGTTTCTATGCCTCATTGGTTTATAATATAGTTAATAGCTACTATATGGAGCAATTTTAGAGAAAAACTACCCATCTAATTTATACCTGGAGAGATCCATACCAATCCTCAAATTCTTTTCTGCTAAGAGTTGATCAATCTCATCACGTGACTTACGACCAAAATTTCTAAACTTCATGGTATCGAAATCTTTTACCGTTACAAGGTCTTGCAATGTTTCTATTCCTGCTGATTTAAGACAATTTAAAACACGTGAAGAACATTTTAGCTCATTAACATGTGTTTTGAGGTTTTTTTGCATGGCTATTGTTTCCTCATCTAACATCTGAACGACTTCATCTTCTGGTGACTGTAGAACAATTTCTTGACCAGATAATAAATTGAGATGCTCAATCATCAACTTAGCAGCTTGCTTAATGCTTTCCTCTGGACTAATAGAGCCATCTGTTTTTACTTCAAATGTCAACTGTTCATAATCTGTACGCTGCGCAACACGAATATTCTCAACACGATATTGTACGCTTATAATAGGGGAAAAAATCGAATCAATAGCAACAAGGTCTAAATCTGCTTCTTTAGGTTTGTTTTCCTCAGCTGATAGATAGCCCCTATGTTTGACAATATGGAGTTCCATATCAAAACTAGCAGATGCATCAAGTCTACAAATGACCAAATCTGGATTCAAAACTTCAAAAAAAGGAGTAGCTTTAGCAATATCACCGGCACAGAATTCAGGTTTATTGACCCGAACTGAAATGATATCATCACCTCCTTCTCCAATTTTCTTTAAACGAACTTGCTTAAGGTTCATTGTAATCTCTACCAAATCTTCTTGCACACCTTCAATAGTAGAAAACTGATGACGGATACCAGGAATCTTAATAGCAACAATAGCATAGCCCTCTAAAGAAGATAGTAACACACGCCTAAGGGTATTACCAATAGTAGTGCCATACCCTTTTTCAAGTGGACGAAAACTAAAAACACCATGAAAAGCATCCACTTTCTCCACAAATATCTTCTCGGGCATTTGAAATGGTAATGACGACATATAGAATCTTGATTTGATTTAAAAAGACAAAAACAGAAGAACTATTTGGAATGAAGCTCCACAATACTGCGCTCATTAATTTCTTCTGGTATTTCAGAACGCTGCGGAAAAGCAAGAAACTTACCTACCATGGATGAGGCATCCCATTCTAGCCAACTGTATTTATTAGATGGATTACTCCCTACGTTATTAACAATCAAAGCCATGTTTTTTGCCTTTTCTGTTACGGTTATTATGTCTCCAGGCTTTAATGTATAAGAAGGAATATCCACAACCTTGCCATTGACCATACTATGCCTATGGGATACGATTTGTCTGGCTTCTCGCCGTGTAGTAGCTATGCCAAGCCTATAAACGGTATTATCTAAACGAGCCTCCAGCCGCTGAAGAATTACTTCACCTGTGATACCTTTACTTTTGGCAGCTTTTTCACAAAGGTTCTTAAACTGACGTTGTAATAACCCATAGGTATACTTTGCTTTTTGCTGCTCTACTAATTGGAGACCAAACTGAGAACGTCTTTTACGCCTTCTACCATGTTGCCCAGGCGGATAGTTCTTTTTTTGCAACACTTTATGAACAGACGAACCAAATATGGGACTATTATATCTTCTTGCAACTTTGGCTTTTGGACCACGATATCTTGCCATATACTATACTTCTTCTAATATAAATTGGTAAACTTTGTCTATTTAGGGGCGCCTACGCTTAGGTGGCCTACAACCATTGTGCGGAAGAGGTGTAACATCTCTAATAGAAATGACCTCTACAGAATGCTCTTGAAGGGCACGAATGGCTGACTCACGTCCAATGCCTGGGCCTTTTACAAATACATTGACCCGACGCAACCCCAATTCATGGGCAACTTTCGCACAGTCGGCTGATGCCATCTGAGCGGCATAGGGGGTGTTTTTTTTGGATCCTTTAAAGCCCATCTTGCCGGAAGAAGACCAAGCAATCACCTGACCAGCCTCATTTGTAATCGAAATAATAAGATTATTAAAAGTAGCTTGAATATGTGCTTGCCCCTCTTTACCAACCTTTACAACTTTTTTTTTAACTTTATTTTTTCCTGTATTTTTCATAGTAATTTTCTATAAACTTTCTTCATACATAAATAAAGACAAGTATACTACCTAGTGAAAAGATAGACTTTATTTAGTGGCTTTCTTCTTATTGGCAATCGTTTTAGGCTTTCCTTTACGCGTTCTTGCATTGGTTTTGGTTCGCTGGCCACGAACGGGCAAGCCCATTTGATGCCTAATGCCTCTGTAACATTTAATCTCTACCAGCCGCTTAATATTGAGCCGAATCTCGGATTTTAAGTCTCCTTCTATTTTATATACACCACGAATGGCGGTTCTAATGGCTTTTAGGTCATCATCCGTCCAGGTGGATACGCGCCGGTCTTTATCAATTTGAACAGCGTCAAGAATTTTATTTGCAGAACTCCTGCCAATTCCATATATGTAGGTAAGCGCAATCTCTCCGCGCTTGTTATCTGGAATGTCTACACCTAATACTCTAGCCATACTCTACCCTTGTCTTTGTTTAAATTTAGGCTGCTTTTTATTGATCACATACAATACACCCTTGCGGCGTACAATCTTGCAATCAACACTTCTTTTTCTAACAGATGTTTTAACTTTCATAATTAGCGTAGCTACTCGGTTGTTTTATATCTGTGCACTATTCTAGCTTGTGTTAAATCGTAAGGAGTTAACTCCATCCTAACCGAATCACCAGGAAGAATTCTAATATAGTTTTTACGCATTTTCCCAGAAATATGGGCCCTAACGATATGACCATTTTTAAGCGCAACTTTAAATACTGCATTTGGTAATGCTTCTTGTACGATTCCACCTTGCTCAATGGGAGGTATCTTAGCCATATTATTTTTTCTAAATCTTAAATATTATTTTTTACTGTGATTGTCTTGCATTTTGTATTTAACAACCGCAACATCATATAACAAAACAAATACCCCTCCGGGGCTAATATACTAAATTTATTGGAAATACCAGTATGGTTTTTCCAAACTTTACTTTTTATGGCAACTTATTGATCGATCTACCGATTAAATGCTTACCTAGATCTAGCAGGCTGCCTTTTCATGCGCTGTTTTTTTACCAATTTCTCACTATAAGCGGGTTGCACAAAGAAGCTTAGTAGGAACAACTGTAGTAAAAAATCACCTTATATTAACTCCCTTATTAATAATTACTTCATAGCGACGCATTAACAAATAGCTTTCGACTTGTTGCAAGGTTTCTAGCATAGCACTGACCATAATTAACAAAGAAGTGCCTCCGTAGAATCTAGAAAAAGGCAAACTTACACCAGCCATAGAAGCAAAAACAGGCAGCACAGCTATAATGGCTAAGAAAATAGCGCCAGGCAGGGTAATTCTATCCAAAACATCATCTAAAAAACGGGCAGTTGCATTGCCAGAAGTGATACCAGGAATAAAGCTACCTGCACGCTTCATATCTTCGGCTATTTGTACAGGATTGACGGTAATAGCGGTGTAAAAAAAGGTAAAAACAATAATTAAAGAAGCAAATAAAAGATTGAATAGGCAACTGGTAATATCTTGTAACATGCCACTGATATGGGCTAACCAAATAAACTTATCCTTCCAAAGGCCCAGCAAAAATGACAAGCAAACAATTAAAAGATTGGCAAATATAATCGGCATAACCCCTGCACTATTTAACTTAAACGGTATATATTGACGCTGCCCTCCATATATAGTGCTGGTACTTAACTGTTTAGCATATTGAATAGGCACTTTTCGAGTAGCCTGGGTAAAAGCAACCAGGAGCAACACAATGAAAAAGAATACGACTAACTCTAAGACAAATAAAAAAATAGCTCTACTACCCCGGTGGACTGCTTCCTGATATAAAGCACCTGGAAAAGAAGAGACAATGCCTACCATCATCAACATGGTCACACCATTACCAATGCCTTTATCTGTAATCTTTTCTCCTAGCCACATACAGAATAGGGCACCTGCAGTGAGAATAACAATAGAAATAAAAATAAAAAAAGTACGACTTATAGAAACATTACCACTACTAGTAGCAATAAATAAATATTGAAAAGACTGAAATACAGCAATAAAAATAGTAAGAATTCGGGAAATTTGCGCAATTTTACGCCTGCCCATTTCTCCTTCACGTTGTATTCTTTGAATTTTTGGCCAGGCAATGGACAAAAGTTGCATAATGATAGAGGCGGAAATATAAGGTGTAACGCCCACTGAAAAAACAGATACTTGGCTAAAAGAACCACCTAAAAAACTATCAAGAAGGCCAAACACTCGTTTTGCATTAACAGAAATTTGGGTTACATCTATGCCTGGTAAAACCATCATACTACCTATACGGAAAAGTACGAGAAAGAACAAGGTATTCCTTATGCGAATTCTAAGCTCTTTTATCAGAAAGATATCTTTAATAACTTTAAATAACTTATTCATATATAGACAATATAGTAACTTTCCCACCAAGGTCTTGAATAGCTTGTAAAGCAGCAGCTGAACAACGATGAGCGGCAACAGAAAGCTTACGAGTCAACTGGCCATCTGCCAAGATTTTATATTTTTCATGCTTGCCAATTACGCTATGCTTTCTCAAGAAGAGATGATCTATAATAGAAACTTGATGCTTATCGGCCAATGCTTGCAAAGTAGAAAGATTCAAAGGAGTAAACTCAATACGGCTAGGACATTTAAATCCATACATGGGAATACGTCTCTGCAAGGGCTGCTGACCACCTTCAAAACCAATTTTTCTTTTATAACCAGATCTAGACTGCGCACCATTGTGACCACGAGTAGCGGTTCCGCCTTTGCCAGAACCTTGGCCCCTACCAACACGTTTTTTACGTTTTAAAGCACCGATGGCTGGTTTAAGTGTATGTAGTTCCATAAACAAATTATATCTTTTCTGTAACGACTAAATGGTTGACTTTATCTACCATACCCAATATTTGAGGAGTGGCTTCAACGACGACCTGTTTATTGATGCGACCCAGCCCCAGTGCTTTAATGGTAGCTTTTTGGGCTTTAGGGCGTTTTATTAAACTACGTACCTGAGTAATTTGTATTTTTTCCATAACAACCTTATCCATTAAAGACTTTATCTAACGAGATACCACGCTGCTTAGCAATAGTGACAGGATCACGCAATTGCAACAATGCCTTAAAAGTGGCCTTGACGACATTATGCGGATTAGAAGAACCTTGTGACTTAGACAAAATGTTTTTAACACCCACACTTTCTAGAACAATCCGAACCGCACCACCAGCAATGACACCGGTACCAGAGGCTGCTGGCTCAATCAAGACATGACCACCACCATACTTACCAACAGAACCATGTGGAATAGTATCGCGTAAAATAGGAATTTTGATTAAATTACGCTTGGCTTCTTCTACCCCCTTGGCAATGGCATCGGTTAATTCTTTTGCCTTACCCAGCCCATAGCCTACCACGCCCTGACCATTGCCCACTACTACAACAGCAGAAGAACTAAATCTACGACCACCCTCGACTACCTTGGTAACGCGCTTAATAGCGACTACTCTTTCCTCAAGATTATAATCAGTGGCCTTGAGTTTTTTACGAACTAATATCATATTGATTAACATTTAAGACCTTTTGCTCGAACACCGCCACCGATTGCTTTGACTTTTCCATCGTAAATATACCCAGAACGATCAAATACAATAGTTGTAATACCTTTAGCTAGTGCTTGCTCAGCCAGGGCTTCTCCTAGTGCCCATGCTCCAGCGACATTATTTTTACCAATCTTTAACTTTCTTGTAGAAAGAGCAAGCAATGTTTCTCCTTTGTCATCATTAATAAGCTGGACGTAAATAGAGGTATTGCTCTTAAAAAGAGAGAGCCGGGGTCGCTCTAGGGTCCCATGCAAACGCTTCCTAATTCTTTTTCTAACTTTAAGTCTTTTTTCTACCTTTTTATTCTTTAGCTCCATTTTTTCTACTATATTACGCTACTTCTTAGTAGATTTACCGACTTTACGTCGAACTTGCTCACCTAAGAATCTAACACCTTTACCTTTATAAGGCTCAACTTTTCTCAAAGAACGTATTTTGGCAGCTACTTGACCCAGCAGCTGCTTATCAATACATTCCAAATGGACCAATGGACTTTTCCCTTTAGGTAATTCAGTCGTAACGGTTACTTCTTCTGGCAAAACCAGAACGATGTCATGGGAATAGCCTAGGCTTAGCTCTAGTAACTTGCCTTGTACATTGGCTTTGTAACCAACCCCTACTAACTCTAACGTTCGCTTGAAACCCACACTAACGCCTACTACCATATTATGAATCAAGGCTCTATAAAGGCCATAAAGTGCTTTAGATTTTTTAGGGTCAACTGGTATAACCTTAACGAGCCCCTCGGAAATTTCAACCATAATAGTTGGATCAACCTGCTGCTGCAACACACCTTTGGCCCCTTTAACTTCTATAATCCCTCCATCTATTGCAGATACGACAACGCCTGGGGGCACATTAATGGGCTGTTTCCCTATTCTTGACATTTTTCCTAATTTTAGTAAACATAACAAAGTACTTCACCACCAACATGAACTTTGCGGGCTTCTTTATCTGTCATAATGCCTTTGGAGGTGGACAATATGGCTATCCCCAAGCCATTGATAACACTGGGCATGGCCGAAACCGTAGCATACTTACGCAATCCGGGCTTGCTTACACGTTGCAACTTTACAATGGCAGATTGCTTAGTAAAAGCATCATACTTGAGTGCAATTTTAATAGTAGGCTGTACGCTATTTGGTTTAGAAACAACCTTATATCCGCGAATATATCCTTTTTCTTGTAAAACCTCTGTAAGCTTTGTCTTGGTTTTTGAAGCAGGAATTTCTACAATGCTATGCTTAGCATTAATGGCATTTCTGATCCTAGTAAGATAATCAGCTATTGGATCTGTAGTCATAGTAAGTATATATTAACAAAATAATAAAAACAGGGATATAATATTAAGTGTCTACCAACTTGCTTTGCGTACACCTGGTAATTTGCCCTCTAAAGCCCATTTTCTAAAGACCAATCGGGAAAGACCAAATTTCCTGATATACCCACGACCTCTACCAGTTATATTGCACCTATTGCGTAACCTAACAGGCGAAGCATTTTTAGGAAGCTTATCGAGTGCCATGTAGTTACCTTGTTCTTTTAACGCAGCTCTTTTAGCAGCATACTTTGCTACTAACTGTCTTCTTTTTTTATCTCTTGCTTTAACTGATTCTTTTGCCATAACCTTTTAAAATTAATTTTGCTCCAAGTTAAAGGGCATTCCCAAAGCTTTCAAGAGTTGAAATGCGGCTTGATTGTCTCGGGCAGTTGTAACAAAAGTTATATTCATACCATTGATCTTAATGACCTTATCAATGCTAATTTCTGGGAATATGATTTGTTCTTCAATACCAACATTGTAATTGCCTTTTCCATCAAATCCAGTGGTACGTAGACCCCAAAAGTTTCTAATTCTAGGCAATGCAATCGAGATAAAGCGATCAAGAAATTCATACATGAGCTTGCCTCGTAAGGTAACTTTTACGCCAATAGGCATACCTGCCCTAAGTTTAAAATTAGAAACCGATTTTTTAGCACGAGTAGGAACAGCACATTGCCCAGCAATAGCAGTTAGTTCTTCGATGCCAAGCTGGATGAGTTTTTTGTTGGATACACCATCACCTAATCCTTGATTGATGCAGATTTTATGTAATCTAGGAACTTGCATAACCGATTTATACCCCAACAAATGTTTAAGATTGGGAATAACCTCTGCAAAATACTTTTCTTGTAATCTAGGCTTAAACATTTTTTATAAAATTTCCTGTTTTCTTAGCGTACCGCTGAAGCTTATCGGCTTCATTATGTTTTCTTCCTACACGGGTAGGCTCCCCACTTACTGGATCAATTAACATCAGGTTGCTAATATGGATAGGGGATGGATGCCTTTGAATGGCTCCCTTAGGATTTTGAGCAGAAGGTTTTACATGTCTGGCTACTATATTCTTGTCTTGGACAATGGCACGATAAACCTTAGGAAATACCTGCAAAACGGTACCTTCTTCATTTCTATGTTTGCCCGCTAAAATCTTTACGCGATCTCCTGTTCGAATGTGAATCTTAAGATTCTTTTTAATTGTTTTCTTCATCCTTTATAGTACTTCATCAGCTAAAGAGGCTATTTTCATAAACTTCTTATCTCGAACTTCTCGAGCAACTGGCCCAAAAACACCTGTGCCTTTAGGTTCATTATTGTTTTCAATTAAAACAATAGCATTGTCTTCAAAGCGAATATAAGAACCATCTTTGCGTCTTACTTCCTTTCTGGTACGAACCACCACGGCTTTAGAAATAGTGCCTTTTTTAAGGGTACTGGAAGGGTTAGCAGTCTTTACGGTTACTACAATTTTATCGCCAACATGGGCATATCGCTTACGGGTGCCACCCAAAACGCGAATGCAAAGGGCTGTTTTTGCACCACTATTATCGGCTACTTTCAGTATTGATTCCTGTTGTATCATTTTTATTGAGCTCTTTCTATGATTTCAATCAACCTCCATCGCTTTTTTTTACTTAAAGGACGTGTTTCCATAATTCTTACCAGATCACCAATACTACAACTATTTTCTTCGTCATGTGCCATAAACTTAGTAGTTGTCTTTACAAACTTACCATAGACAGGGTGTATGGCCTTAGTGTCCATTGCAACAGTTATGGTTTTATGGGCTTTGTTACTGGTTACCCTTCCTATTTTTTCTTTTCTTCTATTTCTCAGCATGGTGACTACATTTCTGATGGTTGCTTACGCAACTTGTTCTGAGCTGTTTTTAGCCTTGCAATAGATTTTCTCGTTTCTCTAATCCTGATGGGATTCTCAATAAGAGAAACGGAATGGGCAAATCTTAGCTTTACTAAATAATCCAACTCTTCTTTTAACTTATCATTGCATTGTTGAGAAGAAAGTAACTGAATATCTTTATATTTCATCTCGGCAGTTATGTTTTATATTCCATACGAATTATCGAGCCTACGCACCTGGGTGATAATCTCTTCGGACTACGAAATTTGCCTTAATAGGCAACTTATGGATAGCAAGACGCATGGCACGTTCGGCTACTTCCTTAGAAACACCATCTAACTCAAAAAGGATTCTACCAGGCTTAACAACGGCTACAAAAGAATCGGGAGCACCTTTACCTTTACCCATCCTTACTTCAGCTGGCTTTTTAGTTAGAGATTTATCTGGAAAAATTCTATTCCAAACTTGTCCTTGCCGTTTCATTTCTCTTGTAATAGCAATACGCATCGCTTCAATTTGCCGAGCAGTAATATAAGAAGGTTCTAATGCCTTCAGCCCAAAGGTACCAAATTCTAATGAATTTCCCTTCATAGATAAGCCTTTTATTCTTCCCTTTTGCGTTTTTCTGTAACGTACTCTTTTTGGTTGTAACATTTTAGTACAAAAGTTAATATGATTATATAGTAGGAACCCTAGTTACTGCTTCTTTTTTTTTCTCTGGAAGATGCAATAGATCGCTCCCCTACTCTATTTGGTTTCCCTGCTGAACGGCCCGATTGATTAGCGGCTACATCACCCCTAGAAATCCAAACTTTAATACCTATTCTACCATAAATGGTATGGGCTTCAACAGCTGTATAATCTATATCGTTACGAAGCGTATGGAGTGGAACAGAACCTTCTTTAAATTCGTCTGAGCGAGCCATTTCAGCACCATCCAATCTACCGGAAACTTTAATCTTAACGCCTTGGGCACCAGAACGAATAACCGCAGCAACACATTGCTTTACAGCACGTTTGTAAGGCATACGCCCTCTAATTTGTTGCGCAATTTGCAGAGCAACTAACTTAGCTTCCAGATCTGGTCTTTTAATCTCAACAATATTAAGCTCCACTTCTTGCTTAGTGAGCTTTTTCAACTCTTCTTTTACTTTATCGACTTCTGCACCTGACTTACCAATTACAATACCTGGACGAGCGGTTCGAATAGTAACGGTAATCTTTTTACCAGCACGCTCTATCAGAATCCTAGCAACACTGGCTTTGGCCATTCGAGCCTCTAGATAGGCGCGAATTTTTTCATCCTCCATTAATTTTTCTGGATAAGAGGATTTGGACGCAAACCAACTAGAATCTGACTTGCGAATAAAGCCAACTCTAAAGCCGACGGGATTAACTTTTTGACCCATTGTAGTATTATTTCGTCTATAGTGTGGTTAGATTCTTGTGTCTAAAACAGTCTTGTGAGACAGACTAGTAAGGTTTTACTGTACTGTCTACCACAATAACAACATGACTAGATCTTTTTCTAATCCTGTGCGCAACACCTCTTGGTGCAGGCATAATTCTTTTGAGCATACCTGCCCTATCCACGGTTATTTTTTTTATAAAAATGGGCTCATCTTCCAGAGAGGTTGGATTAGTATTTTGCCAATTTGAAATAGCAGAAAGCAATAGCTTTCTGAGCTGAAGAGCAGCTTGCTGTGGTTTGCTCTGTAAAATAGCCAATGACATAGCCACACTTTTACCTCTAATAAGCGCTGCTAAGAGTCCAATCTTACGCGCAGACATAGGTAGCTTTCTTAACTTTGCTGTTGCCTCCATAGTTCACATTATCTTTTTTTAGATGTATGGCCTTTAAAGTTTCTGGTTAAGGCAAACTCACCGACCTTATGGCTTACCATTGACTCTGTAATAAAAACGGGAATAAACTTATGGCCATTATGAACCGCAAGGGTATGACCTACAAAATCCGGCGTAATGGTTGAGCGCCTAGACCAGGTTTTGACTACTGTTTTTTTACCAGATTCATTGAGCATATCTATCTTTTGTTGTAGATGATGCGCCACATAGGGTCCCTTTTTTATAGATCTAGCCATTATTTTTTCTTTTTACTAATAATCAGTCTAGCAGAATATTTATTTCGATTGCGGGTTTTTTTACCTTTTGTATATAACCCTTTAAAAGATCTAGGATGTCCTCCAGAGGCTTTACCTTCACCGCCACCCATTGGGTGATCAACTGGGTTCATGACAACTGCCCGAACACGTGGCCTTTTACCCAACCAACGGCTTCTGCCTGCTTTAGCAATGGTAACATTATCATGGTCGCTATTAGAAACGGATCCAATAGTAGCCATACAATGATCCAACACCAAACGTCTTTCACCAGAAGGTAACTTAATGGTTACATACTTGCTGCTTTTAGAAAGAAGTTGGGCATAAGATCCAGCGCTTCTGGCTAATGCAGCCCCACGTCCAGGAGCTAGTTCAATATTATGAATAATGGTTCCCAAGGGAATATCTTTCATTGCCATAGCATTACCTGGCTCTATTGGGGCGTCGGGACCTGCTACCACTTTAGTGCCTACCTTAATGCCTTCGGGAGCTATAATATAGCTTTTTTCACCATCTACATAATGTAATAAGGCGATATAGGCAGTACGCATAGGATCGTACTCAATAGAATGTACAAAGGCCGGAACACCCAACTTTCTTCTTTTAAAGTCAATAATACGGGCACGGCGCTTGTGGCCACCTCCTCTATGAGGAACAGTAATCCTACCGCGATTATTGCGACCACCTGTACGCTTGGTCTTGACTAAGAGTGACTTTTCCGGTTTACGCGCTGTAATAACGGTAGAAAAATCTGGCGCTATCCTAAAACGCTGACCAGGAGTGGTTGGATTAAGTTTTCTTAATGGCATAACTAGATCAACTAACAGCTATAAATATAATACAAAGGTCGAATTAGAAGTTATTATAAAACTCTATGCTATCCCCTGCCTTAAGGGTTACAAGGACTTTTTTATAGGAAGGTCTTTTTCCTTTCATGACACGGGATTTGGTATGCCGGGTTATGTATTTTCCAGCATAACGCATGGTATTAATTTTATCTACTGAAACACCATAAAAGCGTTCAATTTCTTTTTTGATCTGGTTTTTATCAGCACGGTCATCGACAATTAAACCATAAACACCATGCTTATTAAGGGCTGATACCTTTTCGGTCATCAACGGTTTTTTTAGAATACTCATCTGTTACTGGCTCAATTTTTCTACTATAGGCGCTATTGCATTCTCCATAATTAACAATTTTTTTGCATGCAATAGATCATAGGTATTGACGTGATCTACGCAAACGACTTTGGCTTGCTTTAGATTCCTACTAGATAGGATAATATTTTTGTCTACACTAGGCAAGATCAATAAAGTCTTTTCATCAAAAAAGGACAAATTGCGTAACATGCCTAAATAGTTTTTTGTCTTGGGTGTATCAAAAGAAAAAGGTTCTAAAACACAAATATGACTTTCTTGAGCTTTGTAAGAAAAAACAGATTTTCTGGCTAACTTTTTTACCTTACGATTTAGTTTAAAACTATAATCTCTTGGCTTTGGTCCAAAAATGCGACCACCTCCTCTAAATAGAGGGGATTTGATATCACCAGCCCTAGCGGTACCAGTACCTTTTTGCCTTTTAAGCTTTCTTCTAGAACCACTTACTGCACCACGCTCCTTTGACTGATGGGTCCCTTGGCGCCTAGCGGCCAGGATGCATTTTACATCCAAATAAATAGCATGGTCATTGGGCTCGATACCAAAGACTTCTTCTGGCAATACAACAGAACGACCTGCTTCCTCTCCTGTATATTTTAATACTGATAGGTTCATTTTATTTCTCCAAAATTACATAACCATTATTGGCACCAGGTACTGCTCCATGAACTACGATTAGATCTTTCTCTGGCAACACCTTCAACACCTCAAGATTGGCTACCTTAACTCTATTACCACCTGTTCTACCAGCCATGCGCATGCCTTTGAATACGCGAGATGGAAAAGAAGCGGCCCCAACAGAACCGGGTGCTCTTTCTCTATTGTGTTGACCATGCGAACGGCCGCCAACTCCACTAAAACCATGTCGCTTTACAACGCCTTGGAAACCTTTTCCTTTAGATTTACCGACAATGTCTATAAATTCGCCCTCAACAAAAACATCTTCTATGCGAATCACTTGACCCAATGTAATTTGCTGCAATAGAGCCTCATCATCACATCTAAATTCAACTTGTTTTTGCTTAGGGGTAGTAGCAGCCTTGGCAAAATGGCCTATAAGGGGCTTAGTCGTATTTTTTTCTTTTTTATCATCATAAGCCAACTGAATAGCCTGATAACCATCTACAGACTTTGTCCTAAGTTGGGTCACCACACAAGGCCCTCCTTGAATAACGGTGCATGCTTTTTTACGACCTTTACTGTCATAAAGACTGGTCATCCCAATTTTTTTTCCTATGATTCCAATCATCAAACTTCAATATTAATTATATCCTCTTACTTGCTTTAAAAGCAGCAAAAAAAGAAGGAAGAATTATATAGCAAGAGGGCAAATTTAAATAAAAATATAAGCCGAACCAAGTGGTTTATCCTAAAACCCTACTACATCTAGGATGCACGTGATCCAAAGATATAAAAATTAAGGGAGAAAGAAAAATAGAAAATCATAAACTCAGCCCGCTACACGGCTTCAAATAGATGATTTTCTAATCCGCTGAAAAACAGATCGGTTCAAGATTACCGTTTTACTAAAGTCACAAAATTCTTTTATCGGCGGCTGGTAGCTATACGCGGCTGGTAGCTATACAAAGCAGGATACAAATTACCTGTTCAAGTCAGTGGTAAATAAGGTGTTTTTAACTTACTTTTTGCTTGATCAAAAAGTAAGCAAAAAATCAAGCCCTCGGTAAAAAGTTGCTGAATTCGCCCTTTACAGCTGGAAAAACAGAACTTGCCCGCTACGCGGGCTTCAAACAAGCTGTTTTTCTGATCAGCTATAAAGGGCGAATTCTGACCGCAACTATTTTACAAGGGGCGTTTTTTCTTTTTTCCCGTACTCTACTACAGTGCTGCATGGATACAAAGTATCCTAAAAACATGATTCAGTAAAACACACCATTATATCTCATATTCAATAAAATATAGCCCTTAACTTGACGCTATTGCCTAAAGAGATACAGGCATTTATACTAGAAAATGCGACAAAATCTAAGAAAAAAAGTTATTTTAGTATATATACATTCTTGTATCTAGATAACAAATTATCTATAGAATAACATTGCATAGCTCTGTCTATAAGTTTAACGGATTCTGAATCGCCTTTTTCCTCCGCAATATTACGGGCTGTTTTTCCAGCCTTATTTAGTGTATCGAGCACAATTTGTTTCTGTACCATAGCTATCAGTACAATTGCTAATATTTCTCTATGACCTACTTTTGCTGCAATGTGAAGCGGTCTACAACCATTTTTATCTTCTGCATCAATCACAGTATTTGGATCGTCGAGTAATTTTTTAACTTCTGGTAGATTCTCTTCCCATATTGCAGCATGAAGTGGGCTATCGCTAGAATTATTTTGATTATTGATATCAATAATTCCACTAGAAGTAGATTTTTTTTCTTGTTGTTCGTCTGAAGACATCATGCCCATGCTATTTCCAGTTGTGTGACACCCTGTTAACGCCAATGTGGATAAGTAGAATAAAGGGGTTAAAGTTTTTATATTGGATCTCATGTTTGTATCTATATGTTTATATATGTTTGATAAGATTTTATGTAAAAAGTCAAATATGTACGTTTAATCAATTGGTGGCTATACTGGATTAGTACAGTGCTTGTTCAAAGCCACAAGCGCTAGTTTCCTAAGTATACGAGCATAATATATAATGGAATATAGAAAATTATACACATAACGTCAATGGTTCTGTCACGTTTGTTTTAAAGAAGCTATTAGCTTTAGTAGCTGTAGTCAAAAAATAATTTCAAAAATGGCTTTTTTACCACTAGCCTGAACAAACAATAGCGTCAACTTAAGGGCTATATTTTATTGATTTCCAAATGTAATAATATAATTTTTAGATTTGCTTTTTTGTTTATTATTTGTGGTGTAAACTTGATTTTTTAGGCCATTAGGGCCTTCTATAAAGGAATTTAGCGCTTCAGTAAAAATTTATTCTTTAAATCATCTGTTTTTCAGCGGATCAGAAAATCATCTGTTTGAAGCCCGCGTAGCGGGCTGAGTTTATGATTTTCCCGTTGAAAAACAGATGATTTCATTTATTTACTGTGTGTTAAATTCTTTTTATAGAAGGCTGGTAGCCAGAGGCCATGCTAAAGGCTTATAAACACAGCCGCAATAAAATAGATTTTCCTTAAGTTGACACCATTGGCTGAACAAATCTCGCATAGGGTATTGCATAAATAAAAATTTATTTATATAATCATTTCTTTTTTATTATTAGCATTTATGCTAACAAAACTAATAATTTTGAGTGATTATGATATTAACCAAAGTATATATTCAGCCCTATAGCAATACTAGCCCCAAAAAAGCAAAAACGCCCCTTGTAAAAAGTTGCGATCAGAAAGTCCGTCTTACAGTTGAACGCATACTAACCACACTATTATGGATGTTTTCTGGATTTACTTTGGTAGCTATACATGCCTGTAGTGGTCCTAACCTAAAATTACCTTCACGCATGGTACGTCGTGTGCCCGGCCTATTCAATCCAGAAATAAATCATCAAGCAGGTTCCAATAACCCTAGTCAATCGCGTAAGCGATCTAGGTTAGATGGATCATCTTGTAGTTCACAAGAGGAGGAATATCCACAGCATAAAAGAAGAAAACTAAAAATATCTAGTAGTGGCCATCCACCTGTTTCTATTCTCAACAACGAGGCTAACCCTATTAAAAAATCATTAGATATAATAAATGAGCCTAAAAGACCTACTAAACGTAGATTAGAGCCAACATCATATTTATAAGGGCAAAGTCTATCAATTAAAATAAGAAAAATTCCATTAAACAAGCATGTGAACTTAGTTCATATCAAAAACAACCTTACACAAACGGTATTACGTCGCCTACCTGATACAGTTTTTTTTAAATCATTAAAATTGAAAATAAATAATGATCCAACCAGCCCATTGGCTCAAGCCATCATAGAAAAATTGGATGCCTTACATCAATTAAAAATACCGTATAGTTTTTTTAGTAGCATGTTAAAGACATGTAATGACCTAGATCCTTGTAATGATTTACTCAATAAGCTTTTAGACAAGTGTGATAAGTCGGGATATTCAATAGAAGCTAAATTGCAGAAGGCACTAAAAAATAATATTCAGCTTAGTAATATATCTGGTATACTACATGGTTACGGGCCTAAAGCAGCTCAAGAATATGAAGCACTAATCAATAAGCTGACCGAGCAAAAGACCTTGGAGCAACTTAAAGAATTAGAAAAACTGGGTTTTACAGTCAGTAATCTATCCAGTATGTTAGGTCACTGTGCTCATCGAGCAGCCAAAGCATCTCAAGACTTACAAAACTTAATAAATAAGATAAGAGATAATAGCATGTTGCATAAACTCAATCAGTTAAAAGCAATAGGTTTTAAAATCAGCAATCTATCTAGTATGGTAAGTGGAGCGGGGAATAAAGCAGCTGAAACATATGAAGTATTAATGAATAAGCTAACGGAGGATAAGATATTGGATCAATTTAAAGAATTAAAAAAACTGGGTTTTGAACCGAGAAATATATCAAGTATGTTACATGGCTGCAGTAATAATGCTGCTATAAGAGTTGAAGATTTAATGAATAAGCTTACTGATAACAAGACCCTAAAGAAGGTTAAACAATCACAAAAACTGGGCTTTACGGCCAGCAGTCTATCCAAGATGTTAAGTGGAGCGGGGAATAAAGCAGATAAAACAGCTGAAGAATTAATCAATAAGCTAAGTGAAAAAAAAACCTTGAAGAAGCTTAAGGAATTACAAAAACTCGGTTTTACAGTCAGTAATCTATCCAATATGTTAACTGGCCGCAGTAATAAATCCGCTAAAGCATATGAAGAAGTCATCAATAAGCTAACGGAAGACAAAATGCTAGCAGGACTTAAAAAATTACAGCAACTAGGATTTCTAGCTAGTAATGTAGCGAATATATTAAGTCACTCCGGACATAAAGCAGCTGCAGCATATGAAGCATTCATGAATAAGCTTACTGAGACAAACACTTTGAAAAAGCTTAAGGAATTACAAAAAATAGGTTTTAAAGCGAGCAATATATCTAGTATGTTACCAAAATGTGGCAATCAAGCAGCTGTACTAGCTGCCAACTTAGTGCATAAGATGACTGAGAAAAAAGTTTTAGTAAAACTTAAGCAGTTACAAGAATTAGGCTTTAGACCCAGCAATCTATCCAGTATGTTAAGCGGAGCTGGAAAGCAAGCACCTCAAGCATATGAAGCATTAATTAGCAAGCTAACGGAAAATAAGATTTTTGCACAAGTTAAAGAATTACAAAAACTAGGATTTAAGCCCAGTAACTTATCCAATATATTACATGGTTGCAATCATAAAGCTGCTATAACAACTGAAAACTTGGTCAATAAGCTTACCGAAGAAAAAATGTTGAAGCAGCTTAAAACATTACAAAAAATAGGTGGTTCAATGAGCAATCTATCCAACATGCTAAGTGGAGCTGGTAATAAAGCAACTATAGCCGCTGAAGCGTTAATAAATAAGTTTACGGAAGATAAAATGTTGCATAAACTTAACGAGTTTAAAAAAACAGGTGGTTCTCTTAGTAATCTATCGTGTATATTATGTGGCAGGATTAATAAACCAGTGCGAGCGTGTGAAACCCTTATCAATAAGTTAATGGAGAATGAGATGTTAAATAAACTTAATCAGTTAAAAGAAATAGGTTGTACCATGAGCAATCTATCCAGTATATTATGTGGTGCCGGGAATCAAGCAACTGTAACTACTGAAGGCTTAATCAATAAGCTATCAGAGAAAAAAACGTTGAAACAACTTAAAAAACTACAAGAATTAGGTTTTACAATCACCTATTTATCTAGTATGTTAAGTGGCGCCGGGAATCAAGCAACTGTAGCCACTGAAAGCTTAATCAATAAGCTATCAGAAACGGAAACGTTGAATAAGCTTAAGCAGTTAAAAGAAATAGGGTATACACCTAGCCATTTATCCACTATATTATATAAATCTGGTAATAAAGCTTATACAACATTTGAGCAACTAATAAATAAGATGACTGACCAGAAAATCCTTACTAAGCTTAAGGAATTAGAAAAAATAGGACTTACAAACAGTAGTATAGCAAATATGTTGTATAGATCTAATAACACAGCACCTGAAGCTTTTGAAGCCTTAATCAATAAATTAACGGAGCAAAAAATGTTTAATAAGTTTAAGCAATTAAAAGAAATAGGATTGGTACCCAACAATATAGCCAGTATGTTAAGTGGATCTGGTAATAGGGTAGCTGAAGCAACTGAAAAATTCGTTAAAAAGCTAACAGAAGAGAATAGGTTAAGTAGATTTAATCATGTAAAAAACATAGGATTTTCACCCAGTAATATAGCCAGTATGTTAAACAGATGTGGTAATAAAGCATATGAAACACTTGAAAAGTTCATCAATAAGCTAATGGAAAAGCAAGTCATCGTTAAGCTTAAGCAATTAAAAGAAATAGGATGGTTACCCAGCAGTATAGCCAATATGTTGCATACATCTGGTAACAAAGCACCTGAAGCTTTTGAAGCCTTAATCAATAAGCTAACGGAAAAGCAGACGTTCGCTAAGCTTAATCAGCTAAAAAAAACAGGTTATACATGTAGGGATCTATTCAGTATATTAAGTGGTTGCGGTAATAAAGTATCTGAATCGTTGAGTTATATAATAGATCTATTCAATAACAAGCAATATATGAACACTATCAAAAAAGTTACCACTGTTATGTACAGCAAATCAGATGTAATCCAGGAACATGATGAAATGCTAGTTAGTAGAAAAGCAAGTGCCGTGTTAAAGCGTCTAGGAGATTTACGCAATCACCAAGCTGTTAGTGATCCAACTCATGATCAAGTATTTAAAAATTTTTTAACAAGCTGCTATAGCCACAACAAACATGTAGATAATAGCCTTTTGAAGGTCAAAAAAGTTTCCAATGATGATCCGAGGATCGCCTTGCGTGGTCAAGATAAAGTGGTAGCCAAACAGCGGATTAATAAAGGTACCATACTAGGTATGTATACGGGTATATTGCTATGCGATGACGACCCTATTGATCATGGAGTTGAAGAGGCTTATTTAGCCACAAAAAACATTTATGGGGTCAATAAACTAAATAGCTACAGTTTCGCTATTAAACTTGATGGCATTAGCCCACTTTATCTGAGTGCGTGTGGACGAGGTAATATCTTAATGAAAATTAATGCTCATACAACTTATGAAGGTAAAGATCGTGTAGACAATTCCTCTACACCGAATGTAGAACCATCATTGCATAGTTGTGATGGGGTTACGCCATTTATATTATTTTATGCCACTCAAGATATTAGCCCTCATAGAGAATTGTTATTTGATTATGGTAAACAATACTGGTCTAATCATAATAATAATGATAATTTATCTAATCCAGATGCCAAGATCTATAGAACTTTATTAAATAAAAACCAGTATATAACGCAAGTTGAAAGTATAAGATTTATAAAATTGATAAAAAAATATGACTGTAAATTATATAAGAATTTACTAAAGCATATAGAGGTTCCATTTAATAGGGTTAATCATTTTGCAGGTAAAGATAGATTAGTAGAATGTAGAAAAATTAATAGGGCTGATAACAATACAATAGATTACCGCATATATAAACTGCCAGGTGAATCGCATTTAGGGGAACGATCTCAAGATTATTTTTCAGTTAAATGGAAACCATCCGATAATTTGGATAAATTAGAAAAGTATAGATGAAGTGATGGACAATAAAAGTAAATATGCTGTAGTAGTTGATATTTA
>NZ_JAACGD010000089.1 GCF_022810445.1 Candidatus Cardinium sp. cBcalN2
TCTCGCGCAATCTCTTCTGGTGACCATTGGGGGAATTTATTTTGAAAATCTTTTGTTAATTTTTCTTTTGTTTCGTTGATCACTAGGCTTGCTTGGTCATCTATGGATAAGTCATCAGATTTCTTACCCTCTCTACATGTTGGCATAAAAGAATTAACCAACGTTTCCTTATCTTTTAATATTTTCCTAACCTTTTCTACAACAGCTAGCTCGTGATTATAATCTGTGTCATTATCCATATTATGACCATGCAACATTACAAACAAACCTTCCGGCTCTGGACGTGCAATAGAACTAGTGCTGGCATGGTTTTTATTTCCATTGGTATTTTCATTCGCATACAGTGATTGATGTTGTGTATAGTCCCCGCAACCATGTACTATGCAGCCTAATAGAATTAAAAAAAAGTATTTTTTGAAGTTAAATTTTAACATTGGTTTATTATATTAAGTTGTAATGTGAACAATTTTAAAATGATGGGTTTAGTTTGATTAAATAGAATAACTGCAATTTTATTCTATATTATATGGATTTTCCTAATTTTATTAATATTTTTTGAGTTAGCATTGTTAAATTAAGGGATTAATTGCTCAAAAATAATTTAATAAAAAAATTGATTTTTCATTCAGTTTTTAGACAGCGTATACCAAAAAATAAAAAACACGCACTAACTAATAACCTTTTCTTGCCAGATAGGCTTCTGCATGTTTGGCTGCTATTTCTAATGCCTCAGCCATAGCAGGGTCTAAATACTTTTTTGCTAATTTTATATCTATTTTTAGCGTTTCTGTAGCCATATATTTTACCTCCTCTAACCGAGTATAATTTTCAGCATGACGTAGGTCATATAGTCGCTCTGCTAATTTAATATAGAGCACAAAAAGTTCCGGGTGATCCTTATCTACTGCTTTTTTATAATGATTTTTTACCCTAGGTAAAGATGATGCCATTGTTTGATGCGTATTTATATTTAATACACTCTGTACAAGTGCGTGCACAGTTGAGTTGTAATTGTCTTTAATATAAGCAAGAGGCAAATCGGTATAACGTACTAAATCATAGAGTAGGCAGACATAAATAGGTTCAGAGGCCTGGAATATCCATTTAGTGATTATCCTAGTAATTTCGACTGCACGAATATAAAATAATGCTCCGGATGCATGTTGCTTAGTGCCAAAACGTCGCTTAAGCAATAAAAGCGTACCTCCAATAGTCTCTGCTTTAATATTTTTAAACGATCTACAAATAAAGTCACAGAATTGCATTAAGATGATCATAGAATCTGCTTCTTCTTTAAGCATTATAGGTACTTCTGGTTTCAAATCATTTGTGCATGGTTGATTAATGGTCTGTTTGCAAATGGACTCTATATCTGCAGGTACTACCAATAGCATAGTATTTTTATTAGCTTTAGGATATTCTATATATCCATAGTTGCTATCAATAAGAGACTCTATCGTATCTTTTTGAGGATCTGTATAGTTTGGTGCTATTTTGTTACGTCTTATAAGTTCTATGTTGCTATATTCAACATGTCGATAACAGCTTTTTACTTTGGGAATTTCAGCAGGAGGTGTATCAGAACTACTTAATACCAGTGCTAGGGCTCGATACATTATGAAAGAAAAATCTTGATTGTGCATAGGGTCACTTTTATGCACTTGTAAGTGAGTGCTATATAGTTCGAGTTTTACAAATTCCTTGTCTAAATTATCTAGATTGGCAATACGCAAAACAGCTGTAACCAACAAACAAATCATCTGGTTGACATTACATACAATTTTTTTTGATAGGCCATCATTAGTACAATATTGTTTTTTTATAAGTAATCTAGGTAAACACCCAATCTTTTCTATTAAAGCAGATTCTACTTTGCCTATTAACTCATCTAGTGTAATTTCAGTTGGTTGTGATGATTCATAAATTTGCGGTTGACTCTTTTCGCTGAATAGCATGGTCCACTCATAAAACTTACCGATAATATTCTGCAAATTTTTCTTATAGACAAATAAATTGTCTACAAATCTAATGCATTTAGTTGCATGCTCTATGATTTGTACGAGATTGTTTTGCGATAAATCTTTATAGAATCTTGATGAAATAGTGGTTAGTTTATAGTCTATATGTTTTTTTTTAGGCTGTTTTGCTACACCTTGTTTATGACCAACATAAAAAAACATCAGGCTTAAAAAACAAATACCTATCATAAGTTGCATGACCATTCGATAGGAAGCACCTATAATCCCAGTTCTAAAATTCAAATAAGTGACCACAGCAGTGGTAATGATATAGAACCCTAACCATACTCGTTTTTTATCATTTCGTTTGTATATACGCAAGTTTTTTGTTTGATGCATAAAAGCAATTTTAGCAGCTATGATAGTCGCCATTAGGGTAAAGGCAACGATAGCCAATTCTTTATTTTCCAAAATACATCCTCTCAAATCAGTGAATGTATAGCTACGATTACGGCATATTATTAGGAGTAATGATATACAAACTGTTAGCAAGCGTATGTTAAGTAGTGCCATCAATAATAAGAAGGTTGAGCAGTATAAAATGCTAATAAAATCAATTTAATATAGTAAATATTGATTGATATCTACTTATTCAAATAGACTTCATTGCTGAGTCTATTGATGCCATAGCATCACCTTACAATATTAACTTCTGGGATTAAAGTGATATTAAACTGATTTTTTACTTTTTGTTTGACTTGGTTAACTAGGTTTATAATATCTTGGCCAGTAGCTCCTCCATAGTTTACTAATATAAGCGCATGTAAGGGATATACACCTGCATTTCCGTTACGTAACCCTTTACAACCTGCTGCTTCTATAAGCCAGGCTGCAGAGACTTTTATTTCTTCTCGATCTTGCATTTTGTAAGCAATTAAAGAAGGATATTTTTGCTTAAGTGATTGATAATGTTTTATGGATATGAAAGGATTTTGAAAAAAGCTACCTGCATTACCCAAAATAGCAGGATCTGGCAATTTTTGTTTTCGAATCGCAATAACTGCATCACTTATTGCTTTAAATGATAGTTGCCTAACCCCCATTTTTTCTAACATTTTTTGAATCGCGTCATTTTCTATAGAAAAAATTTTTTCCTTATGTAAAGCTAGCGTGATACTTGTAATCAGATACTGATTTGCCCATTTCGTTTTAAAGAAGCTTGTCCTATAACCAAAACCACAGGCTGAGGCTTTAAAAATGATACTTTTTCCAGTTGATAATTCAATGGCTTCAATACTATCCACTATATCTTTAAACTCTATACCATATGCTCCTATATTTTGTATAGGTGCACCCCCAACCGTGCCTGGAATCAAGGATAGATTTTCTATACCCCCATAGCCTTGTTCAATACAGAATAACACAAGTTGGTGCCAAAGTACACCTGCAGCTGCTTTAATCAAGACTCTATAGCGATTTTCTTCGATCACTTGAATACCAAATAGTTTCACATGCAGTATATAACCAGTAAATGTTGTGACAAATAGTGTATTGCTACCACCACCTAGAATATAAAACTGTGTTTGTTTTACATTTACTGCACTACAAAAATCACTTATATCTTTTAGGCTAGCCAACTGAATATAATGAGCTGCACATGCTGGAATTTTGAAACTATTTAATGATTCTAAAGGGTAGTGGCTAATGACATGCATTGTGAATTTATTCTAGTAGATGTAAGACTTGCCCAGTGTAGATCCAAGCTAATTAATTAAAAACATGAATAATAGAACTTTTGGAAAACCTGTTTCCAATTTTCATTTTGGTGTCAAAGCTTGTCTATACTCCTCAAGTATATTTAATATGCTGCGGTGCTGGACTACATCTTTTCTAAAACTTGCTCATTAAAAATGAGGGTACAGAGGGTCTAAAGATGCAACTATTTATTTTTCACTGCACCAAAAACATCAAATTTGACCCTAAAATCATATGAAAAATCAAATAACCACTTCTTAGCCTTCTTTTTAAAGAAATCAAAATCTACAACAAATGTCAAATGAGGAAGTGTTTTATTAGATAACAATCTACTTACGCAAGTAAGTGTTGTACCTATAGTATGGTCAGACCTATCAAGAAACATAGCAGGAACCATACCAGCAAAGTTTTCATTCTTCTTAAAATATGCACAATTATATTTATAGCAACCCTCCATCGATACGCTCTCTAAAAACCAAATCAGCGGTATACCACACTCTGGATAAAATAAAGGAAACCCATAGGTTAACTTAATTTCCTGTTTCCAACTGTACTTAATGAAGTCTTGCCTTTTATCTTGTTCTCGACAAATATCTGGTTGAAAAATGAAATAATGATGATGGCCAATTCCTGGGAAGGAAAATTTATTAAAAACCCGAATTAAATTTTCACGTTGTTCATGATAATGCTTGTTAAAATCTGTAAAAGATATACTAAGTGCTTGACTACAGGGTACTTCAATATCTTTTTTACTTAATGTTGAGTTATTTTTTATCTTAAAATGGTATGTTTTTGTATGATTTATTTTTTTATTGGATCTAGTTAGATTGATGGTAGCCGTTAAACTTGCTTGCCCTGCATAACTCCTTAAAGTAAAATAATAAGGAAGCTTAACCGCTATATCTAAGCCTGGAAACCAGTATGTTTCATCTATATTTTGAGTAAAACAAAGCCCTTGGATACAGAATTGTTTATTTTCTATATGCTTATGTCTGGTAGTTTTCATATTTGCTTTTACGACTGGATAAATAGTGCTGTATTTAACCTTTAGTCCTATTTCAGTTGTTTTATAGTCAGGTGCTCTATGTATGCCGCCTATGTTAGCATTTTGGTAAAAATAGGGGGTAACTTTTAGCGTGTCTTGTAAATTTACTAACCTAAAAGGTTCGAGGTGTAGCCCTCGATCATTCAAATTTGGCACTATACTGGGCCCCAAAAAGGCTAAACTCTCTTTTAGATAAGCATACTTAGTCAAAGGATATAAATGGTTCGGCACTTTGGTGAGTATATCACTATTCTCTTCTTGCGCAACCAATGGCTCATAATACCGTATAGATCTATCCTCTACTTTCTCTAGCGGTGTCCATAAAACAGGATCAAAAGGCATAGCCACTATGGCCATACCATTTTTAGTATAATCACTGAAGACAAGCTGATTGGTCTTAGCATCTACCATACCTAAGTAAGCCCCATACTTCCTTGAGGTAACTTGAAAACAAGCTTTTGTAGGCAAATGCATCGCATAAATATTATCAATACCATTGTAAGAGCTATTGTAGAGCAAATAGTCTTTATACAGCTTAGGTTGGCTTCTATGTTCATAGCTGCAAGGCAAGAGCACTTCTGTTGCATTTGTATGGATATTGATCCGTAAAATACTATTCTTTTGGTCTTTGGTTTTTACCACTATTACATGATCTGCATCAGCCCAACTAGGGGTGAAATAATAGCCTTGATCCGGGTTATCTATTTTTTTAACTATGCTGCCAGATTTTGTATCTAAAACAACTAAAAAATGCTTACCTGTTTCATCGGATGTTACGGCAACCATTTGACGGGTACTAGGCCCTATGGCTAGTGCAACATACCTACTGCTTGCTATAAGCGTTCGTCGTTTTTTTTGCTTAAAATCATAATATTGCAAACGAATCGTTTGTCTATTCTTTTGCCAAGAATAGGAAGAGGCTTCTAACCAAGCAGCACACCCTTCACCTATAGCCCAAGCAGTAGATGGAAGCGTATCTCTAAAGTACAATATAGGTTTGTCCTTTTCCCAAGATGAAAATTTGTTTTTCGATGTAGTGGGTTGAGAAAATGGCTTGCCAACTTGAACCAGTTGAGGACGTAATCCCATACCTGTTTTCCAAGCTATCAGATTACCCAATTGGTCGATAAATGGCGCGATATAATCAACGCTATCAATTGATTTTTTAGTAGTAAGCTGGGTGGCAGGTGTAATTTTTAAACCTTCTAGCTGCTTTTGCCAACTAAGCAACAGTGCTTGGTTCATATCCTTATATAAGTCTAGTATGGACTTTTTGGTAACTTTTTTGATGGCATGGTAAAATCCGAAATAGGGTAAGCTGCGAACGTTTTGTTCAAAAATAGCTTTGATGGAATCTGCACCATATTTTCTTCTGATATGTGTAGTAAAGTAATAACCTATGTGGTATTCATCTGGTATATCGTGTTTCAAAGAACCAAAGATTTGTCTAGCAAAACTAATTGGGGGACGTTCTAAGAGGTTAGCTTTGTATACCTTTTCCCATCCAGGTAAGCGACCTCGACCACTTTTTGAACAAGCTGTTTCTATCCCAACTGCATCACCTTCTTTGAAAAAGCTAGGAACCCCGCATACAGCAATAAGATTTGCCCCAAAATATAGAGGTCTAAGCCAACAAGGGGTACTATGGTATTCAATACTATATTGTACTGCATGCCTAAACTCATGGATACATAATAGACTTAGCCAATCACCATTCCCAATAAAATTGGGATCAGGATGATATAAAGTATAAAAATTTATATGGCGTGGAAGATAGACAAAAGATCCGTTAAGTTCAGTAGATTTATTGTTGATCAACAAACGAAGCGGGCTAGGATATACCCCTAATGTTTTAGATACAGGTTTGTATATCGTTTCTAGGGTATTGGCGATGCGTTGCGCTGAAGACATACAACTTTTATCAAAAGCTATACTAAAATGAGGGGTAGCTATTTTGTGTGTTTGATTTGCATCAACCAAAAAGGCAAAGCATAAAAACAATAAACAATAAACAAACCTAATAAAAGATTTTTGCGTTTTTTGTTTGAAAAAAAAACAGTAGAATAAATGATATAGAGACATATTTAAAATTAATTAGCTATATAGTGTAAAAGCGGGAATATAAACTATTTACGACCTTTTAGCAACTCCTTATTTACCGCTATGTTCAACAGATAGATGATCACCCACTATGTGGGTAATATATTGTAACTGTCCTATACGTATATCAAGTTGTTCGGCCAATTTTAAGATAAGGGGTATGATCCTATTTTTGCATGCATATTCTAGCCTACTTTCAGCCGTGTCCAAATGGAAGTTGAAAATGATTACAAATCCGTTTTCATTCATTTTATCAAAGTAAATATTAGTTTTTTCTGGTTTTACCAACGGTTGAGATTGAGCAATTGCTTGTAATCCTTTTATAAATCTTGGTAACGCTGCCAAAGATATAGCATAATTAAGCGGCACTTCTAAACAAACCATGCGAGAAGTTCTTTTACCAAAGTTATCAATATAGGCATCAGCTAATTTTGCATTAGGTATGTAAACCAAAGAGCCTTCCTTAGTACGTACCAAGGTAGAGCGCAAACCTACTTCTTCTACTTTACCACGAATGCCTCCCGAAACAATTTCATCACCTACACTAAAAGGCCTATCCATCGTAATCATAAGTGATCCGAATAAGTTTTTAATAGTATCTTGGCAAGCTAAACCAATCCCCAAGGTACTAAATGATAGTGCTTTTACTAAGGATTCTGTTTCAAATCCAAGGTTATCAATTGTTTTGATCAAGCCAACAATCCCTACAATAATTTTAGCCATTATACTAAAAAGAGGCAAAATATGAATCATAAACTTATGATGTTGCTTGGCAATTTTGATTCTATGCTGTACCAGATTAATACACTCATAGGCTAAACACATCCATACAAACGAAGTGGTAGCTTCTAATACTCGATTTATAAAAGAGATCAAAGCTTCAAACTGGAATATGGCCAGACCTATTCTTAAAAAATAAACGGTAACTAGTGCAAGCAATAAGCGTTCTATAGTTAAGAATTGCTTATGGGTTTTACCTATAAACTTGTGAATTACAAATCTTAAAAAATAAGGCATCAACTTATGAGTAAGCCAAATAACCATGATCAAACATATAGATATAATGTATTGCCAAATAGCAATATTTAAAATCTCTTTTTTGCAAAATGCTTCAGGTAAAAAATAGTATAAGCAAGTGTGTAACCTATCTAATTCTTCATATTTCTTTATGAAGGCCACGGTTTCTGCACTATAACGCCATGCTTCACCATGCTTGATTAAGTAGACCTTTGGTAGTTTTCTAGATAAAATATATCTATTTTCATTGACCATTGGATCTATGTAATTAGGATCCTTAGGGATCGTATCCACGTTAATACCATGCAGCGTCAGTAATCTTTTTAACTTAATGGCTATTTCTTTACTTTTTTCAGTATAGACTTCACCATGCATAAAGACTATACCTGCCTTTGCGGAAGCTTTATTACCAGGGTTTAAAAGTAAAAAATGGGTATATACGGTATGATATGGAGAGCTTAAATTAATTTTGGGGTCATCCAAACGTTTGGCATTTGCTTGTAATATAATAGAGGGTAGCATCCAAGCACATACAAAGCCAACAAGGTATGCCACCTGCCTTATCCGTAGAAAATAGGTTATAAATTGCCCTAGTTGCATACAAAATCGATAGATTATATTCATGCGTACTGTTTTATTTAATTGTATGTAGATGATTGCTGAGCTTAATTTAAGCTATATTTTAGCTGTTATACAAGCATCCTTATCTAAAAATAAGCAAGCTAAGTAAAAAGCTTACTATTACCCATAACTCAAAAGTATCTGTTCAAAACATTGGTAAATAAATAATCTATTTTTAGTTACTTTTTACCAGTAAAAAGTAACTAAAAAAGCAAGCGCTGATGAAAGCTGATGGCAACTTTTTCCAAGGGCGCGTTTTTCTTAGCTAGCCTTACCATAATGTTGAATGGTAATACTCAAAAATGATAAAGGATATTTTACTAGTTTGTAGCCATACACTCTGTTGCGCTATGCTGCTAAAAAATTCATGCACAAGCTCCCCTTTTATGTAATTGAACACCTAGGCAAGGATTTGGCATCTAAACCAACAAATTGCTTCAACTGATATTTATAGTAAGCGGTGATGGCCACCATAGCTGCATTATCTGTACAATAAGCAGGGGCTGGTATAAAAAGACGCCAACCATGTTGCGCTGCGAGCTCCTTGAGCTGCCTGCGTAAGTAGCTATTGGCAGCTACACCTCCTGCCAATGCAATAGTGGTAATACCGCTCTTTTGAACAACTTTAGTCAATTTATCCAATAACATACGCACCAGCATGGCTTGAATACTAGCACAGATATTAGCCCGATTGGTCAGAATAAATTCAGGGGTTTTACCTTTAATAAAAAGGGAAAAAGCGGTTTTGATACCACTAAATGAAAAATCAAAATCAGGCATATGGGTAGTTGGAAAAGCAAAGGCTTGCGGATCTCCTTCTTGTGCATAACGATCTATTAAAGCACCACCCGGGTAGCTCAGCCCCATTAAATGAGCTATTTTGTCAAAGGCCTCTCCTATCGCATCATCTTGCGTTTCTCCTAGAACTTCCATGGCAAAATAATCTTTTACCAAAATAATTTGGGTATGTCCGCCGCTAACGGTCAAACAAAGAAAAGGGAAACTCGGTTTAGGTGGATCGATAAAATTAGCCAGTACATGGGCTTGCATATGGTGGACACCTATGAGCCGAATACCCAACGCAAAGGCTAACGATTTAGCAAAACAACTGCCCACTAAAAGTGGACCTAACAACCCTGGCCCTTGGGTAAACCCAATCGCATCTAATGCACTCTTTTGCGTGGCTGCCTGTTCCAGCGCAGCAGTTACAACAGGCATTATATTTGTTTCATGTGCGCGCGCAGCAAGCTCTGGTACAACACCACCATATGATTGATGAACCAATTGGCTCATCACCACATTGCTGACTATTTTGCCACCATGGATTACAGCAGCAGCTGTTTCGTCACAAGACGATTCAATACCAAGAATGGTTAATGGATGAGTCATCTTAAAAAATAGAAAATTTGCATGAAACAGCTTGATCAAGAAAAAAGTAGCATAACCATCCCTTTACCCCTCCTGTAGTGCCTCTACCACCTTCTTGTGCTTTAAGCAATTAATCGCAAGACATAAAGCAAGCAAAAGGGCAGCTATGATGGCTAGGTTAGGATATAGAATAGTTTGCCAATCAATATAAATAGGAATATAACGCATGTAGTAAAGTGCTGGTTCAAGTCTAAGCAATCTATAGTGGTTTTGCAAAAGACATAAGCCTATACCTAGTAGATTACCATATACCATGCCAAAACAAAGTGTACGTAGACTATTATAAAGCAAAATAGCATTTATTTGCCAATTATAAGCTCCCAAAACTTTTAATACACCTACCATATAACTACGCTCCATAAGCTGAATCATCATGGTAGCCACCATCGTACATCCCCCTATCAACAGTACAAAAAGAATAAAAATAGCTGTATTCTTTTGAATAATAGTGAGCCAATCATAAAAACTAGCATACTTGCGTTGGGTACTAACAAGCACTAAACCGTAGTCTATAAGGGGTAAAATAGTGTCCCGCCATGCTTTTATTGGCTTAAGATGATCTTTCAAAAAAATGGTATAGCCATTTATCATTTCTGAAGACCAATTATTTAACCGTTGTAAAAGGCGCATATCGCAAAAAGCTAAATTTTCATCGATATCCGTTAAATAGGTGCGATAGATACCAACAATTTTTAATTTTCGGTAGCGTGGGCTAGGGTATATCGTATGTACGACTACGCTACCACCTAGCTGAATGGATAGTTTCTGAGCTAGGCGATGGCTAATACATAATTCATTTGCATGGGTAGCCTTGGTTAAGTTAGGTAACCTACCTGCTATTAGATAGGTTGCTAAGGTTGTATCGGCTACCATAGGATCCATACCCTTGCACAATACACCCTCCACACTTTCCTTTGTACGAACAAGCATAATCTTTTGGGTAAATGGGGTTATTTTTTTAATGCAGCTAGGCAAATACGCCATCAGACGACTCACTTGGCTAGCTTGTATAGGAGTTGGCTCATAAGGATGCTGCACACCACCATATTGGGTAATTTCAAAATCGCCACCAAAGGCAGTTATTTTTTTTCTAATTTCTTTTTGAAATCCAAGCATTACCATTACTGCAATCAATATAGCAGTCGTACCTACGGTAATGCTTAAAGTAACTATTTTATCTATGGAAGCAGCAAAAGTATCACGGTTACATTGCCTAAACCGATTGGCAACCAGCGTAATCCAACCAATGGTTTGAAAGGATAACATATCCTAGCTATGTTTAATAGGCCTGCGCAAAAATGACCCGTCTGCTAGAAGGTTTGCTTGAATAAATACAGTAGCCTGGCTCTTCTTGACCATCTAATGGTATACAACGGATAGTAGCTTTTGTTTCGGCTTTAATTTTTTCTTCTGTTTCTGTAGTACCGTCCCAATGAGCCAACACAAAGCCGGCTTTACTAGCTATAAGGGTTTTAAAAGTAGCATAATCATCTGCCAATATAGTACGCTGCTGCTGTAAGGCCAACGCCCGCTGATAGATATGGCTCTGTATCGCATCTAACCAATCGGTAACTTGTTGGGCCAAATAGCCGCTAGGAATGGTTATTTTTTCTTTTGTATCTCTACGCGCCAACTCAACCGTTTTGTTTTGCAAATCATTAGGCCCTAAGGCTAGACGAATAGGAATGCCTTGTTGTTCATATGCTGCAAATTTATAACCTGGCTTGCGGGTATCTCTATCATCTAACTTGACTCGGATACCTTTTGCAATCAATATCTTCTGAAATTCAGAAAGTTGAATAACGACTGCCGTTCGTTCTGTTGCTGTTTTATAAATCGGAACCATTACTACCTGTATAGGGGCAATTTTAGGGGGTAATACTAGGCCATCATCATCGGAATGGACCATAATCAATGCCCCCATCAAACGGGTGGTAATACCCCAGGAAGTACCCCATACATAATCTCGTATGCCGGCTTGATTGGTAAAGGTCACGTCAAAGGCTTTAGCAAATCGTTGGCCTAAGTAATGGGCGGTACCAGCTTGTAGGGCTTTACCATCCTGCATAAGGGTCTCAATGGTATAGGTTATTTCCGCACCAGCAAAACGTTCACTTAGGGTTTTAACACCTTTTATTACAGGTATCGCCATATAATCTCTAACAATGCGCTCATACAAATGTAACATTTGTAAAGCTTCTGCTTGGGCTTCTTCTCGAGTAGCATGAGCCGTATGACCCTCTTGCCATAAAAACTCTGTGGTACGTAAAAAAAGTCTGGTACGCATTTCCCAACGGACTACGTTACACCATTGGTTCAGTAAAATAGGCAAATCTCTATAAGATTGAATCCAATTTTTATAAGTACCCCATATAATCGCCTCTGAAGTAGGACGCACAATAAGTTCTTCCTCTAACTTAGCAGCAGGATCAACCACCACACCATGGCCATCTTCAGCCATTTTTAATCGATAATGAGTAACAACAGCACATTCTTTGGCAAAACCTTCCACATGGCCAGCTTCTTGGCTTAAGTAAGATTTTGGGATGAATAAAGGAAAATAACCATTTACATGGCCCGTTTCTTTAAAGGCGCTATCAAAAATAGCTTGTAATTTTTCCCAAATGGCATACCCATAGGGTTTGATGATCATACAGCCACGTACAGAAGCATTCTCTGCCAAACCTGCGCGTAGGACCAATTCATTATACCAAGCCGAAAAATTGGAGGCTCTTGTAGGTAAAGGAGTCATATTTAAAGGTATAATAGCAATAAAGAAGGTATATAAATAAAGAAAAACAAGCCTATAAGCCGGGTTCTGTAATGCGCACTAGCACACTGCTTGTCATTTATCTGGAGCCATAATCACTTATAGCCTCTAGCGGCCCACCCACATGCCTGACAAACGGACGAGCAGCCCGTCACGCTGATAGCGTAGACATGCCTATTTGGCCTTGCAATCCCTAAGGTTTACCTTGCCTCTATTGTCACCAATAGAGCGGTGAGCCCTTACCTCACCTTTTCACCCTTACTATCTTAAACTTAGAGATAGCGGTTTATTTTCTGTGGCACTTTCTGTCATATGCAGGTAAGCTACATATGCCTTCCCGTTAGGAAGTAGGGTGCTCTGCATTGCCCGGACTTTCCTCTTTGACTACTGATAACCAAAGCGACAAGCCAGCTTGTTTTTCTATCATTAACTACTAATTTATTATGTGGAATAGCCTATTCCAACGAATACCACTGAAAAACGATTTGCTTCTATCTGAAGATAGCAAGACCATAACGGCCTTACCCAGAATATGATCTTCTGGAATAAACCCAATAAACCTAGAGTCACCCGACTGATCACGATTGTCTCCCATGGCAAAGTAATAATTTTTACAAAAAGTATAGCGGTCAACTTTTTGGCCATCTATCCAACATGCAGCTTCCGTAAACCGGATATTTTTCTTTTCTTCAAATCTTTGTATAGTAGCGCCATACAATAAAATATGCTGTGCATCCATTGGAATAACCATTCCTTTATTAGGCACCTGCAATGGCCCAAAATTATCCTTGGTCCAACCGAAAGCTGAATGAATATTGGACTTAAGGGATCCTACCTCATCTTCTACCGGATCTACTGACTGTATATAAGTAGGCAAGACAGTGGTTAACTGCTTAACTTTTTCTGGTGTGGTATAAATAGTATAACCTTCATGTCCCGGAACAGTGGATAGTACCGGGTTTTTAATATCATTTTTCTCAAAAAAAGCATTGTTCAAGATCCGTTTGGTTTTCATGAAATAACAATATTGAACTTTCCCCGCCGGATCTGCTGGTGTATGATTAACATAAAGTTGCTTATGAGTTATGTGCACCCAATCACCAGGCAATCCAATGCAACGCTTTATCCAGTACTCACGTAAATCAGGAGGGTGTACACCTATTGGTGTATTAAAAACAATAATATCATTGCGTTTGATCTTACTCAATCCAGGCAAACGGTATTGGGGCAATTGAATCCAATCAAGATAAGAGGGTATTTTTGTACCTGGAATGGTTTGATGGGTAATAGGAATTTGCAAGGGAGTAGCTGGTGTACGAGCACCATAGTGGATCTTACTCACCAATACAAAATCTCCAGTTAAAAGTGTTGGCTCCATTGATCCAGAAGGTATAACATAAAGCCCAATCACCATCCAGCGGATTAAGGCAGCTGCCATAGCAGCCAAAAATACAGAACTTACCCACTCGCGAATGGCACTTACAGCTGAGAGAACTTTACCTTGTTTTTTAGCTGAAAAAGAAGTTTTCATTCGTATGCTTCATTAGAAAAAATAGTAGCCCTCTTGCAAAAATTTATTTGCAATTAACAATTTTGTTGCTACTGGCAATAGCTTTAACAAGCGATCTATTGCCCTAGTTAACTAGGGCCCAATATAAGACACTCTTTGGAATTTTGCTAGAAAAAGGCTCGTCAGCTGTATAAATTATTGTACAAGGATGCCTTGGTTGCATGCCTATATTATTTTAGACCATAGCGGGTTAGTATAGTTTAGCTAAATTCAAGCCCAAAGAAAAATGAATAGATGCAACAAGGGAGCGGTCGTCCTTATTGGGTACATTGAACAGATTATAAGGAATCATACCTTTTAATTCGATCAGCAACCCACTTGGAAATTCCAAAGAGATGCCACCTATAAATCCAAATTTTAGCCTTTTTTCGCTTTTATCAAAAGGAACATCTTTAAAACCATCGGTGGAGTATTCTTTCACTTCTTTACCATAAGCTATACATTCAACTTTTTGACTACGGCTAATACAATAAAAACTGTGAAGGCCCGCGAAAAGACGACCAAGGAAATAATTTTCTTTAAAGTCTGGTCGAATAGCCCCCGTCCAATACCACGTCAGTAGTATAGGCAGACCAATAGTATGGGTAGTGAGGATTATAGTAAAAGAGGCTGATTTAGGTTGTCCTTCTAGTTGCTCTGCTGGTAGTTTTGTGTTATCTGCTACGTCATATGCTCCATTGATAATAGCATTAAATCTATTATACAATAACTCTGCCCCTAATCCTATGTGATGGTTAAAAGCATACTCCATATACAAAGCAGCCCCAAACCAAGGATTCCACATCCTAGAATTTACTGCTAGGTTTAGCCCTATTTGCTTTAGCACTTCTTTTGGTTGTTGTGATTGTAGTTCTAGTTGTTGTAGTGCTTCTATATAAAGAGCGTCCTTTAGTTTGTCGTTGAATTTAGTAAAAGAATTAGCCCCTCCTATTTTTATACCATAACTCAAATCTCCTGCTACGGCTTTAGATGATGGGATAAAGGCTAAAAGCAGTAAGCATACTATACTTTTTTTAAAACTATGCATATTAAAATTAAATGATAATTGGATTTAATCGACTACTGGGCCTGTTCATTTAAATGTGTAAATATTATTTAGGCGCTTAAATTTTACTGTCAAATTTAATTAAAAAATTTGATATAGCCTGTTTCTGTTCACCACTATGGCTTATG
>NZ_JAACGD010000009.1 GCF_022810445.1 Candidatus Cardinium sp. cBcalN2
AGAAAAACAGTTTTGTGTGAAGCCCGCACAGCGGGCGAGTTCTGTTTTTCCAGCTCTAATAAATGATTGCCTAAACTTTTTACAGAGGGCTTGATTTTTATCCCCCTTTTTGATCAAGCAAAAAGGGGGATAAAAATCCTTTTTTACCAAAGTCGGTAACCAATATAAATTTTTAAAAACTTGTTTTTATTTTAAATTATTTATATAATCAAAAATTTGTTATAAAACAAATAGTAAGTAAATATAACTTGACCAAGCACCAAATCATTAACCATATGATGGTATAGGAGCGTAAAAATTTAAAACTGATTAAATGATATACAACACTAAAACAATACAAAGATATGAAACAGCTTTATTTGCCGCTCCATGGTTTTAGATCAATGCTAATTTTGTTTTCATTATTGCTAGAAATAGGATGCTTAAAGCATTCCAATAAACTATTTGCAATAAGTAAGCACCTGACTGATAAAGGTATAGATGTTACACCAACACCGCTTTATACGACTATAAAGTATTTTAATCAAGAGGTATTTTATAGGGCTGTAAGGTATTTTCATCAAGATGTAGTTGAAGGAAATCTTAGGGAGGTACAAAATTGGTTCAAGTATAGTGATCTTTTCCATGATCAGTATAAAAAAATGTTTTTGAATTCAATATTAGATGCCAAAACAGCACTTTGTAAAGCTATAAAACGAGGTAATGAAAAAATGCTTCGAGGCTTAAGCAAACACTCAGCCATTGACATTAACAAAACAAGTAAAAAGGCAACCTCACTTATCTTAGCCCTTAAAGATAAAAATGCTAAAAAAGCTGAAGCAATGGCTCGGATTTTATTAATTAGGTCTTTCAGTAAAGGGCTAAACGTTACTGCTAGTGATCCAAATACTGGCAATACCCCTTTGCATATGGCCATACGAAAGGGTTATAAAGATTTAGCTGTCTTATTGATGCAACAGCCTAAAATTCCTTTAAATGAGAAAAATAACAGAGGCAATACCCCTTTGCATATGGCCATACGAAAGGGTTATAAAGATTTAGCTGTTCTATTGATGCAACAGCCTAAAATTCTTTTAAATGAGAAAAATAACAGGGGGAATACCTCTTTGCATATAGCCATATGCAGGGGTTATAAAGACTTAGCTGTTCTATTAATGCAACAGCCTAAAATTCTTTTAAATGAAAAAAATAACAGGGGGAATACCCCTTTGCATATGGCCATACGAAGGGGTTATAAAGATTTAGCTGCTTTATTCATGAAACAAGGTAAATATCAATTGAGAACTGTCGTAAAGCTTACTTACCAAAAGCAAGAACCTGCCCAGTCCGTTGCAATAAAGCGTGAAGATGTAGTACACAAAGCTGATACCATGCCCTAATGAATGGGTTTGATATCAATCGTCTACTTTATTACCTTGGTTATTGCTTTGGGATTAGGAAAAGCCAGTTTACCAGATCTGCTTATACTTGCCTACCGTTTTTTAAGCAAACTTTGCTAAATTGCAGCCTAAAGCTTTAAAAAAATGAAAAAAGTTGCTTTCCATACTTTAGGCTGTAAATTAAATTTTTCTGAAACCTCTGCAATTGGTCGATTATTTACAGAAGCGGGATTTGTTAGCGTAACATTGGCACAACGTCCTCATGTGTTTGTCCTAAACACTTGTTCCGTAACAGAAAATGCAGACCATAAGTGTGCCAAAATTGTTAGAGAAGCCTTAAAAATGGTACCAGAGGCCTTTGTAATCGTGATAGGTTGCTATGCACAACTTAAACCAGAAGAGATTGCTGCCATACCAGGTGTGGATGCCATATTCGGCACACATGAAAAATTCAAGCTGCTGGACTGGATTACTGATTGGCATAAAAAAAAATTGGACGAATCGGCAACCATACAGGTTACTTCTATTAAAGAAAAGCTAACCTTCTCCCCTTCCTACTCTATAGGCGATCGCACCAGAACTTTTCTAAAAGTCCAAGATGGTTGTAGCTATGCATGCTCTTTTTGTACTATACCACTGGCCAGAGGCCCTAGCAGAAGCGCTACCATTCCAGAAGTAGTGGCGCAAGCCCGGACCATCGCTCATAAAAAAGTCAAGGAAATTGTGTTGACTGGCGTCAACCTAGGTGATTTTGGTATGGTTGATAACAAACGGCAAACCAGTTTTTTTGAACTTATTCAAGCTTTAGATAAAGTAGAAGGGATAGAGCGTTTTCGCATTTCCTCTATTGAACCCAACTTACTCCGTGGCGAGATTATAGATTTTGTTGCCAAATCTAAACGCTTTGTACCTCACTTTCATATTCCTTTACAATCTGGTAGCGATAAGATTTTAAAATTAATGCGCCGCCGATATTTAACCGCACTCTATCAAGAACGTGTAACAAAGATAAAGGAACAAATGCCCTCTTGTTGCATAGGGGTAGATGTATTGGTTGGCTTTCCAGGTGAAACAGAAGAAGATTTTTTAGAAACCTATCATTTTTTAAATGAACTAGCTATTGCCTATATACATGTTTTTCCTTATTCAGAAAGAGACCATACAAAAGCGGCTAGTATGCCTGGTGTAGTACCTCAAAAAGAACGTGTCAGACGTGCTAGAATGCTACGCATACTCTCAGAAAAAAAATTGACCTATTTTTACAACCAACATTTAGGTCAGACGGCTACCGTTTTATTTGAATATGGAACAGATGATAAGGTTATGGAAGGTTTTACAGAAAATTACATTCGTGTACAGCTCCCCTATCAACCAGCATTAGCGAATAGACTTTGTAAGGTCTTACTCAAGGAACTCAATGCAGAAGGGGTGGTTATTCCAGAGCTATTACAGGACGTATCTGTTCAAGCAATGGCGTCAACTTAAGGAAAATCTATTTTACTGCGGCTGTGATACACCTTTAGCATGGCCTCTGGCTACCAGCCTTCTATCAAGGAATTGTATTTATTCACGACATTGGTAAAACAAGCGCCGAGTAAAAAGTTGCTGGAATCACCCCTTAGAGCTGGAAAAACAGAGCTTGCCCGCTACGCGGGCTGCTAACAGGCTGTTTTTCTATTTCAGCTGTAAGGGGTGCTTTTTAGTCGTAACTATTTTACAAGGGGCGTTTTTGCTTTTTCTACGTAGCTTTGCCACTGCGCTTAACGGCTACAAAAATACAGGTTACTATAATTATTTATTCTTGGTTAAGAGAAGATTGTTGAGAACTTGTTATAATGTTTAATTCCTGAGTGCAATTACAGTTTTTGGCTATTGCATTGATCAAATTGATTGTCTGTTGCTTTTGTTTGAACTTAAACGAGGCTATAGACCTATTATTGATCATCTCTGCCACAATTTTAATTAGTGGGATAAGAAGTTTTTGAGAAGAGAGCGCATGTTTTATGGCTAGATTGAACGCTTTTTCAGGATCTGGATTCAAAACTAATTGTATACGAGATACCTTACGCGTTAACTCTACTGCTTGTTGAAAAGCGGTATTAATATTTGCGCCATAGCCTATTAAACTATGAACCATGCGATCAGCTATTTCTTGGAGATGGTTAGCTACCGCATAAGTTATTGGACAGTGACCAGAATCAGCTATTTGATCGACTGGATATGAGCTTTTATAATCATGGCTATCGATATCGCTTAGCTCATCTAATACTCCTGCTACTTCTTCGAACAAACCTCGTTCAGCATCATCTAATACTTCATCTACCATGGCTGGATCACCACTATCTATTGCGTAAAATATTATGTTTTTGTCAGCGTTGTCCACGGCACTATAATCTATCATGAAAGTACCTTTAAAAGAAAGCAATAATAATTTGTTTCCAGAACGGGCTATTTTCATAGAAAAATTTGCTCCATCTTTATCTTGTTTATTGTAATCAATTATATTTTCATCACATTCTCCTAATGCATATATTATTTCTTCTACATGATTATAATCATAACTTTTTTCTTTTTCTGGAATTTCGAGTAATAATGTAATTACTTGATCAGGAATTATTTGCATATCATCAGCAATATTCTGACCTGAAGATTTTCTTAAGCATAAAGGATGAATCGTACACAAAGCGCTTAGTAATTTTACCTTTTGTACATCTTTGATATTTGCTTGCAATATGCTGATAAGCACTCTACGATATGAATATGTGTGTTGTTCTGAACTACCTTCTGGTTGAAGCCTTTGTTTTTTAAAAAAATCTACAATTTGACCATATGGTAATTGCAACAGGGTTCTAAGGTTTATATAAGGATCTTTGTTATCTGATATACTTGAAATAGGATTCATCATACCATGCCTAAGGCTTCGAGTGCAACTGGATATAACCATAGCACTGAGTGAAAAGAGGAGGCATATACTACTATTAGACCTCGATTTTATCGATTGTAAATGAGCTAGCATATCTCTAAGTTATGTTAACGTTAGTTGAAATACTTTCTGCAAGTTTTTATAACTTAAATGCTGATTATAATCTATAATTAAAATTTTACATACACAAGCGTTAGGTTATATCCTGTAGGCATGTACCAAATATTTCTCTTTAAAAAAAGCCTCTTTAAAGAAGCTATCTAAGGGATACAGATCCATAGATAGCGGCAAGCTTTCTGTTGGCTTTCCCTTCAGATAGAGTATACCATTAGGCAGCCTATTTTTTTGCTCCTGAGAGAGTTTATCTTTTACCCAGTTATAGAACAGCTTGAGATTGGTCACCCCCCTACCCACTATAAAATCATAGGTTTCTGCTAACGCTTCCCCTCTTACACAGGAAACCTTAATATTTGTTAACCCAAGAGTGGTAATAATGGCTTCTACTGCTTTTATTTTTTTTGCGGTAGCATCGACTAAATGAAACTCCACTTCTGGAAACATAATCGCCAAGGGAATACCCGGAAATCCCCCTCCTGTGCCAAAATCTAAAATCTTAGTATGGGCGCAAAAAGTCGTCGCTTTAGCAATCGCTAATGAATGCAAGACATGATGGAGATACAAATGATCGATATCTTTACGAGATATAAGATTTATCTTTGCATTCCAAGAGGCATAAATAGCATGTAAACGGTTAAAAAGTGCTATTTGAGTAGATGAAAGGTCCGTAAAATAATCAAATACAATAGCAGCTGTATGCAAACTTTTTTGTTGATCCATTCTTTGTAAGCTTATAAGGTCAGCCTATTTTTTATAGATTATCCACATCTTACAACAGACTGCTGGCAAAAATTTTTTGTAACGAGCCATTTTTAGGAGAAACATAAGTAAATCACAGCAAAATACTAAATGTATTGGAGTAACATAGACAAAGCTCAACACCAAAATAGCGATTAGAAGTAAGGTTTTACAAGAGGTCTAATGCTTCAAAGACAAAATTATGGTTGGTATAGATACAGATATCAGCTGTTATGGTTAAGCTTTCTTGGACCATCTGCATAGCGGTTAAATGAGGCGCATGCTTGATCAGAGCCATGGCAGCAGATTGGGCATACATACTTCCTGATCCAATAGCTGCTAAGGGATAATCTGGTTCTAAAACATCACCGGCTCCGGTAAGCATTAATAATCCTTCTCGACTGGCCACTACTAGCATAGCTTCTAACCGTTTCAGGATACGATCTGTACGCCAATCTTTGGCCAATTCAATGGCAGATCGTTTCATATTACCATGATAGCTTTGGAGTTTTTCTTCAAATCGTTCTAATAAGGTAAAAGCATCAGCCGTAGAACCTGCAAAACCAGCTAATATGTTACCCCCAAAAAGCTTTCTTACCTTTTTAACATTACTTTTGGCAACGGTATGGCCAAATGTAGCTTGGCCATCTGCACCAATAACTACTGATCCATTATGAATAATCGCTAAAACAGTGGTGGATTTTATTAGGGTCATAAGGTGTTACGATAGGTTAGATGGATACGTTTTATAACAAAAGACTCAAAGGCTCTTCCAACATTTTTTTTAAGGTGGATAAAAATAAGGCACCTACCGCACCATCTACGACACGATGGTCACATGATAAGGTAAGCTGTAGTCTATCTGCAATAACAATTTGATTATCTTGAACAATAGGTAGTTGTTGAAGGGCACCAACAGCTAGAATACAAGCCGCTGGTGGGTTAATAATAGCGGTAAAGGATTCGATACCGAACATGCCTAAATTAGAAATGGTAAAAGTAGCACCTGTATAATCTTGGGCTGTTAGTTTTTTTCGTTGCGCCTGCTCATGTAGCATTTTGAACTCTTTACTGATGGCTACAAGTGGTTTTCTATCTACAAAACGGACAACAGGAACAACCAAACCATCTTCAACGGCTACGGCTACGCCTATATGGACGTCTCGGTAGCTTCTAATCTTATCATTTAACCAGGAAGAATTTATTTTTGGATGCTCGGTAAGCGCCAAAGCAGCGGCCTTAATGATGAGATCATTGATAGAAATTTTTGCCGATGCATGTTGGTTCAGCTCTGCACGGAAGGCAACGATTTTAGTCATATTGATGCTAACCGTTAAATAAAAATGAGGAATATGCATTTTACTCTCTGTGAGCACTTGTGCTATGGTCTGGCGCATAGCAGAAATCGGCAGGTCTTGATGAGATGATTGGGATAAGGCGGTATTGATCAAAGCTGGGTCTAATCTACCCGGAATAAAATGGATTACATCTTTCTTAACAACCCGTCCTGCCTCACCAGAGCCTTCAATTTGTCTAATATCATACCCTTTTTCTTGTGCTATTTTTTTAGCCAAAGGGGAAGCCAAAACCCTGTCTAAAGAGAGACTAGACTGCGTATCAGTGGCAGGAGTTGCTGGTTGGTTAACCCTAGCGGGCGGCTGAACAGATAGGGGATCTAGATCCTTGGCCATAGGGGCAACCTTATCATTAGTAGCAGCATTAGTAGCGGCAAGCAAGGCAGTAATATCCTCCCCAGGCGCTCCTATAATAGCAATAATATCATTGATTTGTGCTGCTGATTGTTCTGCTACACCTATATAGAGCAGCGTACCTTCCTCGAAAGCTTCTAACTCCATAGTAGCTTTATCAGTATCTATTTCAGCAAGTATATCACCGGCCACTACCCTATCGCCAACCTGCTTTATCCAGCGGCTTATGATACCATGCTGCATGGTATCACTCATTTTAGGCATCCTAATGAACTCTGCCATATGGTTTAATATAACGAATTAAAAAGCATTTCATACTAGCTTGAATAGTTAATATTTAGCTGATCAGATGCATATTGCTTAACTTTAAATAAAGTTACATATAATTTAGCAACTATAATGGTTAAGCCTCTAACTTTAACGCCATGTTAGCCTCTTTTTTAGCCTTTCTAGCACACGAACAGCTGATCGTAGATAGGCAGCAAACTACCCTTTTAGCGGTAAGTGGTGGGGTAGATTCCGTGGTACTGGCTTATCTTTTTAAAAAAGCAAAGTTGCCTTTTGCCATCGCCCATTGTAATTTCAATTTACGCGGTGCAGAAGCAGAAGCGACAAGCGCATTTGTAAAAGAGTTAGCTGGATCCTATCAGGTGCCTTTTTATACCACTCGATTTGCAACGAAAGATTTTGCTTGTAATCACAAGGTTTCGATACAAATGGCAGCCAGAAGCCTGCGTTACCAATTTTTTGACCAACTGTTACAACAATACGGATGGCAGCACATAGCTACGGCACATCATTGGGATGATTCCATTGAAACCATACTGCTCAACTTGATTAAAGGCACAAGTATTAAGGGTTTATGCGGTATTGCGCCTATTAGGCCTACGGCGAAAACTATACCCAAATCCTCATTAGTAGTCGAATATCACCAGCGCCCTATAGATAGCCAGGTCATACGCCCACTGCTTTTTGCTAGAAAAAAAGAAATCATAGCTTACGCGCAACAAAAAGAGTTGCATTGGCACGAAGATAGCTCTAATACATACAACCATTATCAAAGAAATTTTATTCGCAATCAAGTGATCCCTCTGCTACATCACATCAATCCAAATTTTGAGACAACTACCCAAGAAACCGCTACAAAACTAAGAGAGATAGGCACTTTTTTTGATGCGCATATCTCTGAGATTAAAAAAAAGATAAGCGTTTGTAAAGCAGGCATCCATTACCTAGCCATTCACCAAATCATTGATCAGCCATGGGCTGCTACAGTAGCTTTTGAGCTATTACGTCCTTATGGCTTTACCTTTAAACAAATCCAAAAGCTTATAACAGATCCTATTAGCAGTGGCAAGATGATCCATTCCACCGATTATACGCTATACATAGATAGAAAAAACTGGTTGATAAAAGAAAAAAGCCTATGCGTATGGGAAAAAAAAGTAGTTACGGCCATGACACGATCAATAACATATGGTAACCATACTTTACATTTTCAAATCTGCAACAGCCAAGCATATATATTACAGAATAAAGCATCGATAGCCGCATTGGATTACCATAGGTTAACATTTCCTTTGATTATACGTCCATGGCAAGCTGGAGATTTTTTTTATCCGATTGGCATGAAAGGCCGTAAAAAGATAAGCGATCTATTAATTGACCTTAAAATACCCATGGCCATGAAAGGAGAAGTATGCGTGGTCACTAGTAATGATCAAATCATATGGGTAATAGGTCATAGAATAGATGAGCGCTTTAAGGTAGATGAGGCGACAAAAAAAGTGTTTGAAATAGCATGGAAGGTATAGTGCGTTTTTATGCAACACAAACGTGTCTATTCAGCTTCCATCCACGGAGACAGGCTATATCATAGATATATGAGTTATACCTAAAAACTTGATTAACTCTAGTTGCTTAGCAGCACAATGGCCAATAAGGTATTTTTGCTTACTTTTTGCTTGATCAAAAAGTAAGCAAAAAATCAAGCCCTGTGTAAAAAGTTGTATAAACCACCTCTTACAGCTAGAAAAACAGCAGTCACCTGGCAGGCGGGTTCAAACAAGCTGTTTTTATGATCAGCTATAAGGGGTGATTGCTGATCGTAACTATTTTACAAGAGGCTTTTTTCCTAGCAACACATAGCCTTGAGCACATACACACAAACACGTCCTAAGCGCAAATATGAAAATTATTTATGTTTGATAATCGGTTGGGAACACCATACCCTGTGAACTAGCAAAACCATGACATCTAATACTTTCGTAGTCTATCTATCTTTTCTTTTATCAGTTTTTTGTATTCTTCAATACCCTCTTCTATGGGTTTTTGGAATGTATAGGACATTGTTTCCACAATTTTTTGTACGCAATCAATAACAAGTGGTTGACATTTTTGCCTATGTTGAATCGCAATGTTTGCCAGATTTTTCTTTGCATCATTTGGAGCAAATTCAAAAAATTGATTTACAATGTTCCCCTGGTTTTTTTCATGTTCATCAGCCAAGTCCCCTCCTTGTTTAGCAGGCAATTCAAGGCAGTATTTTTTTATCTGCTCGATATAAGTATCCAAAAGCTCTATCAAAGGTTTCATAGTTTCGTCTACAGGCTCATGGTTTAGTCGTTCTTCGCAAGAAGTAGATACTGCTTTTTGCTCATATTCTGATAACTGCGTGCTTTGTAAGAATTCTTTTATCCTTTTAATTACTTGTTTTTTGTGATTCAGCTTATCAAATATGGCTTCAAACCTTTCAGCAAGTGTTTTTTCTAAAGCCTTTTTGTCATTATCTTTGATGACTTTTAGCACAGCTTCTTGGAACTGCTTAGGCATTTTTTCTACTATTTCGGAATTTTTTATAAAATTGATAACCAGTTCGTTCTTTTTCTTTATATGATCACCATGAAGCTGCTGTATCTTTTTCTCATCATCCGTGGCTAGTAACAACAGGCTTTTTAGTATTTTAGGATTTTCTTGCTTGGAAATTAAATCGCAAAAATCCTTTTTTTTCGAATCAGGCCATTGATCGCACAAATACTTAAGTTGTTGCCTATAAGCCAAAAGTTCGTCGATCAGGGGTTTAACCTTATCATCACTATTTAATCGTGTGGCATAAAATTCATTATACATTTTAGTTTGTTCTTCTTCTAACAGTCCCATGCTCTTTATAATGCTATTTATGGCAGTTTTTATGTGGGCAATTTGGTTGTCTTTGTTCAACCATTGTTGCCATATTGCTTCGTAGCTATGTGCTGTAGTGGCTATGGGGTTCTTAGACTTATTGTTTTTTTCGTCCGATATTTCGGTAGAATGATTGGCTTTTTGTTCTTGCTTAAGAGGATTAGCAGATTTCTGACCTATTTTGCGTGTTTCACATGTACAACGCATATTGGCTAGGATAGCCAAGTATAAAATCACTTTATAAGAATGCTTCATATCTTTAAAAAAATTAGAAAAATGATAATATATATCTACAAAAGATGGCCAAAAATTAATCCATGGTATGCATACAGACCTATGGTAACGTACGCGAGGCACTATTCAGTTTTAAGATAAAAAAGCTGCAGACTGAACGTTCAACTACATTAATACTTACAAAAAACTTTTTTTTATGTCTGTGTTTATACATCTTAAGATGGCCTTTGGTTACAAGCCTTTTATACATGAATTTAGCAGATAGTAAATGAAAAACATGGTTCAAAAACTAAATTTTACTAAAACGCTAGATTGCTTGATAAAGAAACTGAATAGCCTAAAAAATTTTTTTTACAATTAATGCATGAAATGCAAAAAAGGAAAGTAAACCAAAAAATAATAAACAAAAAAGCAAGTTTAAAACGTATCTGTTCCTGACACTGTTAAAAAATGAATTTTTTAAAGCTACTTTTTTATCAAGAAAAAAGTAAGATAAAAAAGCCTTATAACCAAATAAAAATAATTAAAAATTCCTTAAGTTGACGCCATTGGGTGAACGGAAACGTCTAAAACTTATACTTTTAAATAGTATAATCAATACAGTATTCACGTTAAGTTGACGCTATGGCCTGACCCAGTACAGGATGCAATAAGCGATAACAAATAAAACACTTATTCACAATAAATTTTTTAGATAATTGGATAAATATAAATGATTAGATAATGGATTAAAGTCATGCATACTATAGAATACTAAAACTTATAAAAGTGTTTATGCAATTTGGTTTTTTTTATAAAAAAAACAAACAATATAATATTGGTCAATGGAATATTTATCAGGATAATAAAATCCCGATTCTATGTTTAGACAGCTTGCTAGATGTGTGAAGATTTTAATCAGTAGATTCAATTATAAATTACTAGCATCAGCAGTGTTTAGAAAAAAATCTATTGTCTATTCCGCTTCCTTATGTATCTTTGTACATCGCATAAGAATTATTTAAATTCTTTTGTAGAATATATAAAATCAACCTTCCGGGTTCCGGGCAGACCGTGTTATGAAACTATTTTTAACTTATGGATGACAATATTGTAGAAATTACAGACGCAGAGTTTGATGATGTAATCAACCAGCATAAACTTGTTTTAGTAGATTTTTGGGCCCCTTGGTGTGGACCTTGCCTACAGCTTGCGCCTGTTATAGAACAGGTTGCTGTCCTGTATAAGGGTAAGGCATTTATTAGTAAGCTTAATATCAGTGAAAATAGCCAAGTACCTGCTAGGTATTCGATTAGCACGATACCTACTATGTTATTTTTTCAGAATGGCCAACAGGTAGATCGTTTGGTTGGCAACGTACCAATCATCCAAATACAAGCATTACTAGATAAATATTTGCTTTAATTGATTGACTAGATTACCATTATGTAAGGGTTATGGATCTATCATAAGCAGTTGCCTGGGTTGCTTCTCCGTTTTAATATTTACCTATCTACTTAAGGCTATATAATAGGCTTCTTTAGCAAACTACTTGTACAGAGTAAAATGGTCCACGTAAAAAGTAACTTCACTTTTTACATGGCTTCATAGCCTATCTTTATTAATCAACCCAAAAACCTTTTGAAACATAATCTTTTTCCAAATCAAATAAATAGCTATTTTTTACAATTTGCGCAGATGCAACCCATTACTAACAATCTAAAAACCTTTATCTTACATTTTGCCAGTCAACTCAAATGGAATTTCATTGCCATGACTTGTTTTCGCATGTGCTTTGTACTGGACAATTTAGTCGTCCCCTACGCCTTTAAGATACTCGTCACACGACTTACAGCATTAGCAGACAATAGAAGAGATGCTTGGGTCAAGATCGGCTTCCCTTTTATCGCTTTATTAAGTGTAATCACGCTTATAGATCTTTTATTTCGTCTATTTGATTACATGAAAGTCAAAACTATTCCTGCTTTTGAAGTAAAAATACGAACTTGGATTGTGCACTATTTGCAGGGACATTCCTACCAGTTCTTTACAGAACATTTTTCTGGTGACTTAGTAAAACGGGTCAACGATTTAACGGATGGCATCAGTCAAGTGATGATGATTATCATTTCGTCATTTTTACCTACATTCTGCACCATGTTGGCAGGTGTGTTTTCCTTTGCCTATATACAACCTACTTTTGGTGGGATATTAATGGCTTGGCTTGTATTGCATACAGCTACTTACTTTTTTTATTCAAAGAAGTGTAGCTATGCTGTAGCTTTACATGCAGAAAAAGGAAGCCGTTTGTCTGGGAGTATTGTAGATGGATTTACCAATATCTTAAGCATTAAACTTTTTGCCAAAAAAAACCAAGAAACAGCCCATTTATTGGCTCCACAAGCAGCAGAAAAATTAGCACATGAAAAAGCGCTAAAACGTATTATGCATCTGCATTTTATCATTAGTGGCCTGTCCATTAGCTTTATGGGCATAGGGATGCTCTCTTATATGATCTACTACTGGCAACTTGGCAAACTATCTATTTCTGAAGTGACCTATATTTTTTATGCCAGCAGTAATATTTGCAATTTAGTTTGGGTATCTGTAGCAGAGTTTCCTGATTTCTTTGAAGAAATTGGCTATTGTCAACAAGCTTTAAAATTATTAAAAAAGCGACATGCTGTGTTAGATGCACCAGCTGCTTCTACACTTACATGTCAATCAGCCGCTATTGTTTTTAAGGATGTTTCTTTTGCTTATATACCAGGTAAACCTATATTTGAAGATCAAAATATTTCCATAGCACCCAGGGAAAAAGTAGGCTTAGTAGGCTTATCTGGTAGTGGTAAAACTACTTTTGTTAATTTGTTGCTTAGGTTTTTTGATTTGAGCCATGGTATTATTACAATTGATGGTCAAGATATATCAACTGTTACACAAGAATCATTGCGTGCTGCTATTTCCCTCATACCACAAGATACAACCCTTTTTCATGATAGCATTTTAGCAAACATCCGTTATGGCCGTAAAGAAGCAACAGATCACGAAGTAATCGCCTCTGCGAAAAAAGCAAAGTGCCATGATTTTATTATGGGGTTACCAGAAGGGTACGCTACTTTGGTTGGTGAAAGAGGCTCAAAGCTTTCAGGTGGGCAACGCCAACGTATAGCGATTGCACGCGCTGTATTAAAAGACGCACCTATTTTAATATTAGATGAAGCCACTTCTGCGCTAGATGCTATTACAGAAACGGAAATTCAAGAAAGCCTCTCTACGATTATGCATGATAAGACAACTATTGTGATTGCACATAGATTGACGGTTTTGGCTGCAATGGATCGGGTGCTGGTATTCAATAATGGTAAAATAATCGCCAATGGATCCCATGAGATGCTTTTAAAAACAAGTCCTCTTTATGCCAATATGTGTAGGTTACAATTTGAAGGTATGCATACGATATAATAGACTGCTTACAAAAAGCTACTTATAGGTATCTGTTCACGCAATAGCGTCAACTTATTTTTTTTTATTTGATTATAAGTATTTTCTTCTTACTTTTTTCTTGATAAGAAAGTAAGCAAAAAATCAAGCCCTGTGCAAAAAACTGCTGAAAGCTCAGCTTACACTTGGAAAAACAGAACTCGCCCGCTTCGCGGGCTTCAAACAGGTTGTTTTTCTATTTCAGCTGTAAGGGCTGCTTGCTGATCGCAACTATTTTACAAGGGGCATTTTTGCTTTTTCTACATAGCCTTTGCCACTGCGCTGAA
>NZ_JAACGD010000090.1 GCF_022810445.1 Candidatus Cardinium sp. cBcalN2
TATCAACTACTACAGATAAGTTAATGGCTGTTCTGGGTTCTCAATTTTTCGTTTTAGATTTTGATTTTCATTTTCTATCTTATTGATATGCATGTTTTTTTCAGCGAGTTGCTCTTCTTTTTCAGCGAGTTGCGCTTTTGTTTCAGTGAGTTGCTCTAGGATACTGCTATTGTCTTTTGTTAGACTTGTATCGTAGTTTACTGGGGTGTTATTTTCTAGACTTCGAATTTTTTCCTCTAGCGTTTCCTTTTTTTGCTCTAGCTCCTTGATTGTTTCTTCTAGCCTTTTGATTTCTTCCTTTAGCTTTTTGATTTCTTCCTCTTGCTGCTTGTTTTTTTCAGATTCTTTTTTAAGCTTTTGTTCTTTACCCTTAAGCCACCTGTTTTTTGGCTGTAGACTGGCTCCTTGTTTTTGTGACCCACATCCCCCATTACTACTAAATAATAGTAGACTAAATAAGATAATAGATTTGTTATAATTGGTTAATTTTTTTTTTATATTATACATGTGATTCACTTAAGAATTGAATGGTATGATGCAGTCAATTACAAATCAAAAAACAAGCTTTAATAATCTTTATTCTGAGTTTTAGTATGGTAACCCTGTGCTATTTAAAAAATTGTTTATCTACTCAGGATTGTGTCACGAATAGGCACAAAAAACATTTCTTGTAAAAAAGTTATGATAAGTAGTGTCCGTTCAGCTAATATCCATAGATTCTCATTATACCTAAATAAGCAACTTGATTAGCCTTTGTTCAGCTTAGTGGTCCGAACCAGCTTTTATCCGACTTTTTTCTCGATAAGAAAGTGAAAAAAATGAAGCTCTCTGTAAAAAGTTTCGGAAATCACCTATTAGAGCTGATTATAAAAACAGTTTGTTTGAGCCAGCACAGCAGTTAAGTTGTGTTTTTTTAGCTCTAATAGGTGATTTCTAATCGACAATATTTATAATAGCCGTTTTTCCTAGAACCGCTATAGCCTTGCATATATGCATCAAAAAATAGTAAAATAATTAGGCAAATTTATAAAAAAAAATAATAATATCCTATTCATTCAACAATATAGTAAGGCTAGGTACAAGTTTCCGTTCACCACTATGGCTTATGCTAGAAAAAAAGCGCGCCCTTTGAAAAAAGTGCGACCAGAAAGCGCGGTTTACAGATGAAAAGAAAA
>NZ_JAACGD010000091.1 GCF_022810445.1 Candidatus Cardinium sp. cBcalN2
AGAAAAAAATAAGATGAAAATACTTATAATCAAATAAAAAAAATAAAAATTAATGTATCTGTTCCTGACACTGTTAAAAAATGAATTTTTTAAAGCTACTTTTTGCTTGATCAAAAAGTAGCCAAAAAATCAAGCGCTGATGAAAAAAGTGCGCGTTTTTTTCCTAGCATAAACCATAGTGGTGAACGAACTATGTTAATAAGCAAATTTTTTTAGAAAAATATTTCGTTTTTAAGGTCTATTTTAATTGAGATGTGGATTTATGGATAACTTTATCAAGTTAACCATAAGTCCACCTCATAACTATTATACTTATAATTTATATTGATAATCAAATAATAGATTTATAATCTGTTCATTTATGGCCTATCCTATTTTGTTTCTGACCAGACTAAGCATTAGCCTTGAGTTTAGATAGATGTCCATCTAGATAAAAAGTATGGTCTCTCATAATAGCAAATACCTGTCTAATAAGTTTATTAGCTACAGCAATCAGAGCCACTTTACCAGGTTTCCCTCTTTCTTTTAACCTTTCATAAAAGTCTTTACAGGCCTTATTAAAGCGTATAGCTGACCAAGAAGCTATATAGAGCAAAGAACGCAATTGCGGGTTCCCATGACGATTAATATTCCCTTTTTTTCTTACTGATGAGCCTGAATATTCATAAGTAGGCGCTAGACAAACGTATTTAGAGAACTGCTTAGCACTTTCAAAATGGTGACCGCCAGCAGTGGCAACGATAAGCTCCATAGTGGTTCTATCCCCAATCCCTTTAATAGAACTGATCTGTGCGTAGAGTTCCTTACACCGTTCCTGTGTCATAGAAAGCATTTCTTGCTCTAATACTGCTATTTGTTCTTCCAAATAGGATATATTTTGTTTGACCATAGTCAAAGATACAGTGTCTGGTTTAGGTAACACACTAAAAGACTCTAGAAAGTTATAACACATTGTCAGTTGTTTCTTAAACTGAGCAAAAAGTGTTTTTTGTTGCTTTAAGGCTTGGATACTGGCTACAGGCATTTTGTAGGGTTTAGGCGACATCTTTGATCCATACAAAGAAATAAGTTTTGCATCTACCTTATCAGTTTTCGTTATATAGTGCACTACCTTAGAAAAGTGTTTGATTTGCTTAGGGTTAAACACTGAAACAGATAACCCAGCTTCTAAAAGCATTTCTACTAATAAACAACCATAGTTACCAGTCGCCTCTAAAACAAAGTGATCTAAGCATTTATTAAGTTTAGACAAAAAGATTGAAATGCCATTTCGATTGTTATTATATGTAGCTGTAGTATACCCTGCACCTTTAGGGAAAGCAGCTACAAAACTACTTTTTGCTATATCGATGACTATGTATTTCATATTATTAGATGTTTCTATTAAATTGATTCATCTTATCAACTATCGTCGCATACACGGGCTGTAATGCCAAGCGAACTATTCAGTTTTAAAGATGAAAAGAGCTGGGGGGTGAACGTTCACCACGGTATCTAGTACCAAGGAAACAGCGACCTTTTTCCAGCTCTTTAATTACATAATCTTAATTAATATAAACGTACGACGGTAACAAAGATAGTAGTATACTACTAAGATATAAGGGAAATAAAAACGAAAGATGTTCAAGAAATAGAGAAAATATTTCATTTATGATGATAATACCTCGGTATGGTCAATTTACTATTTAGCTTTTTGAGCTGCTTAAAGTGGAATTTGTGCAATATGATATTCCCTGTATAGCATGCTTCTTTATACTTTAAAGAAAAAAGCATGCCAATGCCAGACAAATAAAGCTTATCTTCTGCGATTTTGTGTTGGTATAAAAATTTAAGCTGGTTGCCCTTTTTTTTCTCCATTAATTGAAGTCCCCTGATTTTATTAGTAAGTCTATCATAGATATAGGTTACACTGGAAGATAGCGCATCTGGTATCAGTTTTCGCTTATCCTTACTTGCATTACAAACGGTACCTAAAAGTAAGGATTGTATAAATAAGTAATTACCATCGAAGTTATAATGTTGCTTAATGCGGCTATAGTCCCATTCATGCACGACACGATTTAATCGATCCAAAAGTGTTATACCTTTTTGATCGATAACACCACCTATTATTTCTATACCTAACGCTCCCTTTACAATAAAATGAATCTCTTGATCGTATGCTACAAAACAAACTAGACGATAGCGGAAAGTTTGATTTAAATGTTTGAAGATTAAAGCAGCATTGATAGAAAAATAAGCAGGAAAAGTAGTAGGCAAAACGGATAAATCAAAAGACGGTTGATCAGCCTTCTGCATACCACAACCAGAAAACAAATAAGAAAAGATCCAAAAAATGTATCTGTTCACAGCATTAGCCAATAATATATTGTCAGATTAGGCATATTAGCAAATAATTAGGTATTTCAATTTTAAATAGGACTCATGTAACGTGCTATATGTAAAAAGAGCCTTCCAAGGTCATTTTTTGCATGTATATCAGCACCGTGTTCTACTAAATATTGAATGATTTCCATACACCCAAAGCAAGCTGCCATATGCAAAGGAGTATCTCCATCAAAATTTTTTGCATTTACATCGGCACCGTGTTCTACTAAACATTTAACTGTTGGAAGAGACCTATTGAAGGCTGCCTTATGTAAAGGAGTCCCCGTAAAATCCATACCCCGAAAAAGATTTATACCAGGCAAAAGCCTATCACTGCCTTCATTTATATCGGCACCGTGTTCTACTAAATATTGAATGATTTCCATAC
>NZ_JAACGD010000092.1 GCF_022810445.1 Candidatus Cardinium sp. cBcalN2
TTGTATAGATTATCTTTTAGATTTTCTTCAAACTTTGTTATCGAGACCTCATCTACACCTGCTGCACCTTTGTTTTTGGATACTCGTTTATAAGCTTTCCAAATCAATTGCTTTGGTATATCAAAAGACTTTGTTTCATTCATTAATTCCTCCTTTTTTTTTAGTTGATTAATAATTAAAACTAAATAACGCAACCCCTTCGCTCCATTTCCATTACAGAAACTTCATCACTACTACAAGTTGCTCCGCCCCTGTTTTTCGCATCGGTACTCTCATCCTTAGAGATCAGCTCTTTGGATTTCTCCCTTATCATCGAAATGACAGGTTCCCGTAGTTCCATGCAATAGCCTGAAATAGATTCACGCCACTTTTATGCCGGACGCCACCTACCCAGTAAACAAGCTCCCGGTAGATTTATCCCAGGTTAACGACTACCCCCTGGTTTTGACATCGTCTATACGCTTTCGACACTTCATCAATGGTTCACTTGCGTTCGTCTCTCTATTTCATACATGACATCTAATTGTGCCTTTTCCATAACGCTCACTACCTTGGTTTTTTACCAAAGCAGCTTATGGTTGTTTAAAGCCTGCTCTTGTAAACCGGCTTTGAGGGGCCCGCCCTCATCTACTGCACAGCTTCAACACTTATCTGTGTTTCTACGGCGCACAATCATCAACATATGGCTGATGGTGATTTATTTTAGCTAAATCAAGTGCACTTCATAATTTACTAAATAAAGGGCAGTATGGCCATCTTTGTTTTGGGCATTTAAGTTAGTGCGGCTATCTTGAAGGAATGCTTCAACTATCGGTGAAGCATCTAAACGCCCTGGTAGATGCAGAGACGTATTGCCATCCAAACGCGCTGCTAGGTGCAGAGGCGTGTTGCCATCCGAGTCTTTTATATTCACATTAATATCTTTTTGCTTCAGTAATGTTTGAACTATGTGCAAATGATCCATATACACTGCTAGATGCAGTAGCGCCCTTTCAGCACTGTTTTTTTTATTTAAGTGAATATCTTCTTCCTTGAGCAACATGTTAAATATATCTCAATTTTCATTTAATAGTGCCAAATGAAGTGGGGTATTATTATTTTTACCTGGCTGATTTATATCTATATCCAACCCGGTTTTTTTATGTTTTAGGAGAGTTGCAAGGATGTCCGGATACTTTCCATGCACTGCTAGATGAATAGGGGCATTACCTTGTTTATCCTTTATATTTACCTGAATACCTTTTACTTTCAATAACTTTTCAACTATCTTTAAATATCCATTAGATTTAGCTACTGCCAGATGCAGTAGCGTATTGCCATTATTATTTTGGATATTTGCCAGAATATTTTTTACGTTCAATAACCTTTTTACTAGGTTCAAATGTCCATTAGCTACTGCCAGATGCAGCGGTGTATCGCCATTATTATTTTGAATATTTACCTCAATATCTCTTGCATTAAGTAAAACTTCAACGTTTGTGAGCTGTCCATTAGCTGCTGCCAGATGCAGCGGCGTATCACCATTATTATTTTGAATATTTAGTTTAATAACTTGTTTATTGACTAATATTTTAACTAACTTTGGTGAGTAATTAGATACTGCTCGATGAAGTAGGGTATTGCCAAATAGGTCTTGATTACTCATATTGATATGGTCATGCTTACCTCTATCATTTTGAGCTAGTTTTGTTTTGACGTTACTCGTTTTCTGATTGAGTGTTGTTTTTTTATTCAAATGAGTATTGTATTGGCGACTACTACAAGCTGTAGTAAAGGATAAAAACCAGATCAATAGCCTTGCTATTGGATTAACTAGTTTGTAGCTTATCATATAGTTCTTGGTCATAAAAATTAAAATTACCTAAAATAGGTGTTGGACTTGTTGCTAATTTCACTTATGCTGAAGAATCTGTAGGAGAAACGGAGCGCAAAACTAGATCGTATCTCACGTACGTGAGGATGTAAGCACCAGTGCAACATGCAAATTACCAGTAGTGTTTTGCAAGCAGTCTATTGAAATAAAATTACTCGATTAGTTCGTCTACTTGGTTGTATGCAGCAGGATGTACTACTTAGCAGCACATTTTTTATAGTGCTTATATATTAACCAGTTTGATTAAGCTAGCTAAATCCCTAATAATCAAATGTATAAAAATTTTTATACATTTTTTATTATTCCCCAAATAAATAGGTCAGTACTAACAGTTGTAAGGTACAATACTTGCTATTGCCAGTAATAGACTATTCCATTGCATGAGTCATGTATGATTGTACTTAGTTGCTATACCTCCTGTAAAAAAATCAAAATCAGGGCAATAGCACCCAGCAATTGAGCAGCTATAGGATTATGAAAGTCAATATTGCCCCATTTTTCATGGCCTGCAGCCATTTCTACCAATAGAAATATAATCAACACTAGAATACCTAGCCTATTAGATCGCTTGGTAATAACCATACTGAAAAAGAGTAAAAAAGAGCCGGTAATCAGTAAGCTTTCTGACCTAAATGCATCGATTTTTGTAATTAAAACATACAAAATATCCTGATTTTAAGTGAAAATTGGAACATTTACCCAATTATACTTCGATAAATAACCTAACTATGATTAAATTTATGATAGCTTTTAAGCAAGCTTAACATAAGTTTAAGCCTTGTAAACTATGCTAATCTATCTCATGCGTTATTTTATATATATAGCTTATTTAGGCAAAGCCTATAGTGGCTGGCAGGTTCAAAAAAATGCACTAGCTGTCCAACAAGTGGTAGAAGAGGCACTCGGTAAAGTGCTATCCATGCCTATTACTATTTCAGGTAGCAGTCGAACCGATAAAGGAGTACATGCACAGCAACAGGTTGCCCATTTTGACCTAATAAGAGCGATAGATCCTAGTGATTTGATCTATAGGCTGAATAGGATTTTGCCATCTGATATCAGCATCACAGCTATTCGTCCAGTCATAGATGGGGCACATGCTCGTTTTGATGCCTCTTATCGTACCTACCACTATACCATCGTTATAAAAAAAAATCCTTTTTATAAAGATCATGCGCTTTGGCTGTGCCGCATGCCACCACTTGTTTTATTGAATGAAATAACGACTTTGTTTTGCCTAACAACTGATTTTGAATTTTTTAGTAAAAAAGCTGATACCGATTTTCAAAAAAACGCTCATGGTTTTGTGTGTGATGTAAAGGAGGCTAATTGGCTACAAATAGATCAAAGTGTGATCTTTCAGATAAAAGCGAATCGTTTTTTACGGGGTATGGTACGGGTTATTGTCAGCACGATCCTTAAAGTAGCCATTGGTAAAATGGATCTAGCAGCACTAGCTGGCCTTATTAGAGAAAAACCACCTATTCGCCCTATACTGAGCTTAATGCCAGCGCACGGATTAACCTTGATGGAAGTAGGCTATCCAGAAACCTTATTTATACCATAAAATGCATCCTAACCAAGACCCTATTATTGCCCTAGCTACCCCACAAGGGGTTAGTGCCATTGCCGTAGTACGTCTATCTGGGCGTGGTGTTATACAGATGGTGAACCAAGTATTTCGTGGCAATGACTTGACCCAACAAGCCTCGCATACCATTCATTTTGGCGTGATTCAAGAAGGCGATACAAAAATCGATGAGGTATTGGTTTCCATTTTTATTGCACCGCACTCTTTTACTAAGGAAGATGCTGTTGAAATCTCTTGCCATGGGGCCCCTTTTATTGTAGCAGCGTTAATACAATTATTTGTAGCACAAGGTATTCGGGTAGCTGAGCCAGGTGAGTTTACCAAAAGGGCTTTTTTAAATGGTCGATTTGACTTAGCGCAAGCAGAAGCAGTTGCTGATTTGATTGCAGCAGACAGTACGTTGGCCCACCAAACTGCACTTAGCCAAATGCGTGGTGGTTTTTCTGTAACCCTACAAACGTTACGGCAAAAATTACGCCATTTTGCAGCCATGCTAGAACTAGAACTCGATTTTGCAGAGGAAGATGTTGCTTTTTTAGATAGAAACCAGCTGCAAACATTGGCCAGTCAGCTTATTGACACCTTAACCTTGCTAATAGATAGTTTTCAATTAGGTAATGTTATTAAACAGGGCGTTGCAGTAGTGATTGTGGGCAAACCGAATGTAGGTAAATCAACTTTATTGAATGCATTATTAGAAGAAGAACGAGCCATTGTTTCGCCTATAGCAGGCACTACACGAGATACCATTGAAGGAAGCCTACACATAGGAGGTATCCGTTTTAGATTTGTGGATACAGCTGGCTTACGGGCAACCGTTTCGGATGCCATAGAAGCGATAGGTATTGAGCGAACCAAGCAACAATTAAGCAAAGCTTGCATCGTACTTTACTTGGTTGATCTATCCAATACGACCTTTAGACAAGCGGAAGAAGATTTGGTGGTATTGGGTTTGGAAGGGCTGCCTGCCATTAAGATAGGTAATAAAATGGACCTTGCACCAGCTATTGCGCTAGAAAGTTTTAAAGATTATTTTTTGATGAATGCAAAAAAGGGTAGCGGGCTGGCAGTGCTTAAAAATAAGCTTTTGGCCATGGTACAACAAGAATCTATAAATGGCCTAGGAACGATCATCATCAATGCCCGCCATTACGATCGGTTACAAAAAAGCAAGCAAGCCTTAGAAGCTGTAGTGAACGGACTGGCGGAACAACGATCGAATGAGTGGCTAGTGGTCGATATAAACAGTGCACTAGAAGCACTAGGTGAAATTACAGGGGAGATTACTACAGAAGAGATCTTGGGTGAAATTTTCTCTAAGTTCTGTATTGGGAAATAAAGATCTTTCGTTAAATAGCCAATTTCGTAGCGTGACGAAAGATAAAAGACAGTTTCCTAATCGTATAGCGCTTTTTAAAACTTGATATTTAACCATCAATGATATCACCAGGAAGTGCACTATGTATTCAAAATTGCAATAAGGCTATAGTATCTGTTCCTGACACTGTTAAAAAATGAATTTTTTAAAGCTACTTTTTGCTTGATCAAAAAGTAGCCAAAAAATCAAGCGCTGATGAAAAAAGTTACGGAAAGCTTAGTTTACAGCTGGAAAAACAGAACTCGCCCGCTTCGCGGGCTTCAAACAGGCTGTTTTTCTATTTCAGCTGTAAGGGCTGATTGCTGATCGCAACTATTTTACAAGGGGCGTTTTTG
>NZ_JAACGD010000093.1 GCF_022810445.1 Candidatus Cardinium sp. cBcalN2
TCTGTTTTTCCAGCTGTAAAGGGGAGCTTTCCGTAACTTTTACAAGCTGATAGATGCTAATTTTTTACTCAAAAATATACAGCTTGAACCATTTGCATAACCTAACCTTACAAAGTCAACTTTATAACCTAGGCTTTCATAAAATTTTTCAACACCTAGAAAACTCATAGTACAAACGGTTGCCATAGAACAGCCTTCTTTCTGGCCAAGTAGATGCGCCTGCTCCATAAGTTGGCGTCCTAAGCCCCGCTTACGATAATCAACATCGACCCATAGTTGATCGACATAGATCACACCATACATGATACAGCCATTTACACCTGCCTTAATTTGCTTGGATGCATCTTTTATAAAGAATCCAAAGGGATAAACGGATTGAAATCCTTCCGCTGCTTCATTCAGTTTACTGGTTAAAAAGTGTATATTCTCAATACTAGGATTAAATGTATGCTCTATAGTCATTTTGTATTATTTATATGCCAAACAAATTGAATACACATAGCTTCTCGGACCATTTTCATGGTTTCTTTTGCCAATTGAGCTGCTTTTTCAGTACCATGATAGAGTATTTCTTCTACCATTTTATTATCCAAACTATTTCTTTTTTCTCGGATAGGTTCTAATAAAAGTTGCAAACAATCATTTAAGCTATTTTTAATGACTACATCACCTAATCCACCACGCTTGTATTGGGCTTTTAAGTCAGCAACCGCTTCTTGATCATTGTGAAAAGCATCCAAATAGCTAAATACAACATTGCCTTCTACCCGGCCAGGATCGCTAGCTTTAACATGGCCAGGATCTGTATACATTTGAAAAACTTTTTGTTTGATCACTGCTGGTGGATCAGAAAGTGCAATGGCATTACCCAGTGATTTACTTGACTTAGACCTGCCATCTATACCAACTAATCTAGATGTTTTGCTTAGAATAGCTTTGCATTCTTTTAAAACGTTGGTATGATAGAGCCTATTAAACCGCCGAACAATTTCATTGGTTTGCTCAATCATGGGTAATTGATCATCTCCAACAGGTACTAGCTCTGCTTGAAAGAGGGTAATGTCTGCTGCTTGACTGACCGGATAGCAGAAAAATCCAGCCGGAACAGCCTCATTATACCCTTTTTGGTGAATTTCATACTTTACGGTGGGATTGCGGCTCAATTGACCTACGGTAACTAAGTTCAGATAATAAACCGTTAATTCTGCAATTTCTGGTATTTGAGACTGCACCACAATGGTTGTTTGGTTAGGATTAATCCCAACACTTAAATAATCTTTGGCAACTTCAATAATATTTTCTGTAATTTTTTCTGGATCATCAAAATGATCTGTCAAGGCTTGTACATCTGCTACTAGGATATACTGGTCATAGTCATTTTGTAATTTGATTCTATTTTGTAAAGAGCCAATGTAATGGCCTAAATGAAGCTTACCAGTTGGTCTATCACCTGTCAGTATTTTTTTTTTCATTTTAATGTAAGCCTTGATGAAAACAGTTTTTTATTTTTATCCTAATTTTGTCTTCCATAAGGAAGAGAACACATATAGCCACATACTAATAAAAAGGCCCTCCACATGCATGGTAGTTATTAATAGCGTCCATAGGATGATTAAAAGGTAACGAGACCTATTGGCTCGAAAAGAAAACCCTTTAAACTTCAAGGCTATAAATCGAATATTAGAAACCAATAGATAAGCCAGTAGCATAGTTAACAAAGGAAGTACCAAGGGTCGCGTTAATCCATGCACCAACTGCGGATAAATGGCACGCTTTAAGATGATCGGCACGGTAGCCACTATAATCGCACTAGCTGGTGTGGGCAACCCTATAAATTCATCTGTTTGTTGAGGATCCACATTGAACTTAGCCAATCTAAATGCAGCAAAGACAAGGATTAACAAGGCTATATAAGGGCGATAAGGACAGCTTTCATACGTTTGAATTAACCTATATAGGATAGCACCAGGCAACATGCCAAATGTAATTACATCGGCTAATGAATCTAATTGCTTACCCAATAATGACTGCGCACGCAATAGCTTTGCCATAAAGCCATCCAAAAAATCAAAACAAGCACCCATAAAGATCGCATAAGCAGCATGTACCAGATGGCCGTTGAGCGCCAATAGGGTACCTATAGCACCACTAATTAGGTTTAAAACAGATAAACAGTTTGGAATATGTTTTTTCATATTTGCATTTTAAATAAGAACGACCAGGTGGTTGCCGTTTTTTTACTTATAGGGCCTAGGTTTAATACCTATTTTTTTTTGCACAAAGATTCCAAATATATTTTGGTAATGGGTTTGATCATGCCCAATGAAAGTAAAGAACATAAGACAAACCCTACAAATGGGTGCGCTATACCCCATAAAGGGGGCAGCACGATCCAAAATGGTATCAAAGAACCAATGCCATAAGCAAAAGATTTCACCACTGCATCGCCGACTAAAATAACATGGGCCAATTTATCTTTTTTAGTTAAGGCTTGACCTATAATAGAAATAGCTGTCCTGAACAAATAAAGTCCCATGCCATGGAGTAATGCCGTTATCTGAAGATAAAATGGATGTCGTACATAAAAAGCCATAATTGAAGCAGAGACAATAAGAATAGGACTAATGTTAAAAAAGCCAATAATCCATTTGGGTTGTCTTTTTAAGATCCATGAACCACATATGCCACTAAGAATAAAGCCTAGCGGAATCATACTAGCGCTATAACTGAGCAATTGCGCATTGAGCTGGCTATTGTTGTTAGCCATTCTGGCTACCAGAATAGGTAAACTTACCGTGTAAGCTATGGTGGCTATATAGTTCACGAGACGAAAACTAGTTACGCGTAAGAGTCCAGGATTTTGAACAATTTCTTTAAAGCCTGTTAACATACCAGATGGTTGTAATACAACCTCCTCTGCACCAAGATCTGCCGCGCGAAATAGCTGCCAAGGTAGTATGCGTAAAATGTAGATAAAACTGCAGAATAGTAAAACCATTTTAAGTCCCATAATGGCCAATAGATTTTTGGCTACTATAGGTGCTAAAACATTAAAAAACTGTAAAAAAATTTGAAAAGTAGAAAAAAAGAAAGGCTTGTCACGCGCTCCTATGTGCCTATTAATAAAGGCAAGACCATTTGAATGTTCAATACTCATAATACAGGCAAGAGCCCATAATGTAATGGTACAACTGCGTAGATTAGCTTGACCATATGTCAATAAAGCTAATAAGATACATGTTGTGCATACGAGCGCACATCTACCTATGGTATAGGAGGAAAAACGCTTGAAAAAAAAGCCACCAACCAATCCAGCACAACCCATCCCTAACAGACTAGCTGGTTCCAAATAAGCTGCAGAAACGCCACTACTATCTTTTTCAAATAAAGTGATTGAAAAGGCAATGACTAAAATAGTTGGGACTATTGAGCCAAGTCCATTTAGGATCATATAAATAGGAATAATTTGTCTGATTTTCATATAAATACCTTTTTACTGGTCTTATCTTGATTATAATGCCTATGGAAGGCTATTACCTTATGGATTTTGGATTAGATTTGGTAATCTACTATTTAGTCTTAGGAGGATTACTACCAAAATCTGCTAAAAGAGGGGCTGCAATGCAGATAGAAGAATAGGTGCCAAACAACATACCTAATAATAATGCAAAAGAGAAATTGCGTAGCGCTTCTCCTCCAAAAAAGAAAAGCATAAAAACAGCTAATAATGTTGTAAAAGAGGTGATAATAGTCCTACTTAGCGTCTCTTTAATCGCATCATTGATCATGGCTGTGGTGAATTCTGTAGCCTTACTAGCTAATTTTTCCCTTATGCGGTCAAAAATCACCACTGTATCATTTATAGAATAGCCAATAACGGTAAGCATAGCAGCTATGAAGACTTCATTTACTTCGTAGCTTACTCCAAAGGCACGTGCAATACAAAACCCAGCAATAACGGTTAAAGCATCATGTATTAGTGCGGATACAGCTGCTAAACCAAATTTCCATCTTCTAAAGCGTACTGCAATGTACATAAATATACCGAATATAGCAAGTATGATTGCTTTTTTTGCGCTTTTTTGGACATCTTGTGCTACATTAGCGCCTACTTTAGTAGTAGTCGCAATATGAAAACCAGGATCGATTGATAGATCATTATTTTCTTGCAATTGTGTTACATTCTTTAGCGCAGCAACCAGCTTATTACGCATCTTGGTATCAGAATCGGTAATCTCTTGATTACTCAAATAGCTGGTAGTAATTTGCATTACATTATTGGCACCATAACTGCGTACTTCTACCCCGTCCTGAAATTGGATAGATAGACGATCTTTTAGGAACGAAGGATCCATAGCTTTAGAAAAATGGACAATATAGGAACGACCACCGACAAAATCGACCCCTAACCTAAGCCCCTTGTAACGATAAAAGCAGCATGCACCCAATGCTATAAATGATAGAGAAAAGAGATAAAAACGGTAACGATTTTTGATAAAATCAAACTGCACATTTTTAAGCAACATGGGCATGGCTGGGTAAGAGAAGGTTAAGTTTGGTTTGCGGTAGTGCTCCATAAAGAAGGAAAAAATTAATCTTGTAATAAATATAGAAGCAAAAACAGAGCTGACGATACCAATCATGAGAATAAGCGCAAAACCACGAACGGGTCCCTTGCCTAGGTAATATAGTATGAGCCCAGCTAGAAAGGTGGTAATATTGGCATCAATAATGGAACTATATGATTTGTCATAGCCACGCCTGATGGCTTCTTTAATATGAACTTGGCCAGCTAGTTCTTCTCGTATACGTTCAAATATCAAAACATTGGCATCGATCGACATACCAATCGTAAGGAGAATACCAGCAATACCGGGTAATGTTAAGGTAGCATCGAGTTGAGCCAAAATGCCGACGATAAACAGCAAATTCAATAACAGTGCTGCATTGGCTATTATGCCTGCCTTGGCATAGTAAACAACCATAAAGAGCAAGATCAAACCTAGACCTATTCCTGTAGCCATAAGGCCTTGGTTTTGGGCTATTTTACCTAGGCTTGGCCCCATAATGGCTTCTTCAACAATTCTAAGCGGAGCTGGTAACGAGCCAGTTTGTAATACACTAGCTAAATCTTTGGCTTCTTCTATCGTAAAATGACCAAATATCTGAGAATGACCATTTGGAATTTCTTGATTAACGACTGGTGCCGAATAAACTCGATTATCTAAAGCAATAGCAATACGTTTACCAATATGACTAGCCGTGACCTGTTTCCAAACACGAGCTCCTTTTTGATTCATTTGCACGCTTACAGCTGGTGAGCCATTTTCAGCAAAAACTTGAGCTGCATGTGTAATAATATCTCCCTCTAAAAGCGGTTGATTGCCTGTAGATGGTTGAATCGCGTAAAGGGTGACGGCTTTTGTACCATCGTTTAAGGTATGGGCTTTTTTATCCCACATCCAAGTCATCCCTTTAGGCAATAATGCTTTAACCGATTGGCTCCCTAGTATGGTGTCTATTTGACTCATGGCTTCAGGTGGATAGGCTAATGTATAAGGGAAAGTGTATTGGCAAAGCTTTTTCAGGGGTGAGTCTTTCGGCATGCGCTCCATTTTTTCCTCATCTGTGAGCCCTGCTGGGAGTGTTGCGCTTATGGCTTCTTTTTCTTTGTTCAGTAACAAATTGTTTACCGCTTCTAGTGCCGGAGCATATGTATCAGCTTCTGCTACTGTCCAGAAACGTAATTGTGCTACCCCTTGTAGTAATTTTCTAACCCGCTCTGGGTTAGTAACACCTGGTAGTGCTATTTGGATCCTTCCACTGCCAGGTAATTTTTGGATATTGGTTTGTGTAGCGCCAAAACGATCTAACCTAGAACCTATAATGCTAAGCGAGCAATCTATTGCATTAGAGATGGCTTGATCAATGGCTTGTATAATATCATTTTCACTAGAAAACAAATAAGATTTTCCTTGAAAATTAGGGAAAATATCACTTAATTTTCCCGTTGGGTTAAGCTTTTTATAGGCTATTACAAAGAGTTTTGAAAAAGGAGTTGATTGACCTTTTTCTCGCTCGTGCTGTGCCCATTCTAATGCTTCTAGGAAGCGAGGATCTGCATTATAGGCAGCCAAACTTTTGACAAGTTCTACAGGAATAAGTTCCATGGTTACATACATACCCCCTTGCAGATCTAAGCCTAGCTTAAGCGATCGCTCCTTTACCTCCTCATAGGTATAGCCCGTACCCAAAAAATGGTAAACAGGTTTTTTCCATATATCCATTAAATAAGCCTGGCGTTTATCAAAATCTACTTTTCCTTGTTGATCCATTGCTTGTTGTTCCGCTTGGCGTTGTACTCGGTAGTCTACAAAAGTAAAAGAAAGATAATAGAGCGAGAGTAAGGCAGTGACAATGGTTAGAAACAATACTATTTTTTTAGATTTCATTCGCTTTAAATAAGTTTAAATGGACTAAGGCAAATATATTTTCTTTAAAGTATTAAACCAAATCATTAAACCTCTTGCGAAACCTATTCCTAGAGGTTTATATACTGCAATTGGCCCATACCAGAGAAAGTTGAGATGTCTTAATAGCGTCTCAAAACAGCCTAATCTGACAAACTATCCCATGCGTTATCTAATGGCTATAGATTTGGATCTACTTATTGGTAATTTACTTGAGATTCTCTTAAATTTACCTCCTAACTAGGCACGCTTCTTGACGCTACTTGTGGTTAAAATATCTGAAAGTTATGTTTTAGCCTGGTTATTATATCTTATTTTATTTAAAATGTAACAACTTTTGGCTACTCTCGCGCTTTTATGGTTTTTACCAATCTGTTTTCTCATCTAGCATGGTCAAACATGGTTGTACCATATGAAACCAAAAAAATAAGATTATGAAACTAAAAGGAGAAAATAAGTTTTTTAAGTGGACGCGTTTACTCAAACAGCAGCAAGAGAAGCGATTAGCCCATTGTTTAGAGCATGCATCCCCTATAGAGGTAGCCAAATTTTTAGAGAAGCAATCTTTTGATTTGGCTATGCGCATATTTACTACTTTATCTATTACCAGACAAGGGGAAATATTTGCCTTACTAAACGATCATGGCTTACAGATGCACCTCTACCATAATATTCCTAAAAGCATCTTTGCCAAAATTTTTTCTTGTATGCCTTCTGATTTACGAGTCGATTTTTACCAATGCTTGAGTAATAAGGAGCATGCCCATTTATTACCTTATTTAAGTAGGAAAGTTCGAGAAGACGTGATTATGCTCAATGCCTATTTGCCAGATACGGCAGGAGGTATTATGAATACAGATTTTGCGACCGTCTTAAACTCAATGACTATAGAAGAAGCTATTGCAAAAATTCGTGAAGATGCACCATCTAAAAAGATGCTTTACTACATTTATGTAGTGGATGAAAAGATGAAATTGGTTGGTTTTGTTTCTTTAAAAGATTTGGTGATGCGTTCTCCTGAAGAAACAATAGAAACTATACTCAATGTAAATTTTATATATGCTACAGTTGATGAAGACCAAGAAGTCGTCGCTAAAAAAATTGAACAATATGATTTGGTAGCCATTCCTATTCTAAACCAAGAAGAACAAATCGTAGGTATTGTAAGTTATGATGATGCCATAGATATTATCAGAGCCGAGCAAGTTGAGGATATGGACAAATTTATGGGTATTACTTCAGAAGAAGATGCACCAGATTATTTAAAGGTCTCTACGCTACAACATCTAAAAAAAAGAATCAAATGGATTGTAGTAGTATTTATGGCTAGCATTGTTGGCCATGCTTTTACGCATGCTAAAAGTACTTTTTTTTCCTCTTTTAATCTAATTTTTTATTTGAGTATGATTACAGATACTGGAGGCAATGTAGGCAGTCAAGTAGCTTCTGTAGTATTACAAGCATTGAATCGCGGTCAAGTCACCCTATCTGATTGGACTAGGATTATTTTAAAAGAATTAAGGATTGCTGTTATGTTGGCTTCTGTTTTGTTTTTTCTTGCTTATATTAAAATGTTTTTAACTTCGAGTCTCGATCCAGAGACCAATAGAAACTATCATGTGATGTTTGCAGTGGCCTTGAGCATTGTTTTACAGGTTGTTTTTTCTGCTTTTATAGGAGCGGCTTTTCCGTTGGCGGCTAAGTATTTTAATGGAGATCCTGCAGTAGCGGCTAATCCTGCAATTAATACAACTGTCGAGTTATTGGGTGTTGTTATTTATTATTTTGTAATTTACTGGCTCATTAATCCAGTCGTATCAGTTAGTGGTCTGTAGATACTATATAAGTGCAGGACACTAGTTTTTAAATTGTTTAGGGGCTAATGGTAATAGATAGACCTCTTGCAAAATGCGCTTAAGTAAGAACTCTTTTCTATGCTTTTTTATTCTATGTTAAACACTAAGATTAAATCATGTTAAGATTATTTTTTGTAATCAAATACTGGACTTTGTTAGTTGTATTAGGATTGTCTTCTGGTGCATGTACCAATACCCAGAATGATTTCTTGTTATTAGATGATCTTGTGATAGATCACGCATATAATATATCTTCTTACATTACAGGAAAAATAAATAGGCCTGATGATAGAGACAATGATGATACAGACAATATAGATGGCGAAGAAACTTGTGAGAAGAATTTTGACAAGGCCAATGCGTCATTACTAAATCTAAAAAATATACTACAGGAATATCCAAAGATTACAGGCCATCCAATTTGCAAAAATACTTTGGGAGATCTTGAGTTAAAATTACAAGAATTAAATCAGGATATAGAGCACCTACCTGATGGCAGTCCGAAAGCCCAGCTTAGTAAAAACTTTAAGCATTTAGCTACTTATGTCTATTCTTTGATGAATGAAGATCTATCAGCGTAACCTACTACATATGGTTATCCAGCAGACTCATGGTAGGGAGCAATTTTTAAAGAAAAGTTAATCATGTCTTTAGTAACACTTTATTTACCTAAGATGGGGGAAAGTGTCATGGAAGCTCTAGTATTGAGCTGGTGCATACAAGAGGGAGAGATGGTGATGGAAGGTTCCCCTCTCTTGGAGGTTGCTACAGATAAAGTTGATGCTGAGATTCCTGCTCTTTATCCTGGAAAGATTATAAAATTGTTGGTGTCGAAAGGGCAGTTGGTGCCGATTGGCACACCGATTGCCTTACTAGAAACAGACCATCTGCCAGCTTCCTCTAGAACCCATGAAACATCTCCGCTAGCTTCAAAACCTATGCTAACAGCTATTCCACCGCGTGATTTAACAGCTTTACCTGTTCCTTTACCTACTTCTAGTAAGATAAAATTAAGCCCTCTGGCTAGGCATATTGTTCAAGAACAGGCTATTGACGCAGATGAACTAGCCAGATTAGCCGGCTATAGTAAAGATAATCGCGTTACTAAAGCAACCCTTTTAGCTTATTTAAACAAGCGCGTATCGGTTCATGCCAATGGTGCGAATAAGTCTCTACTTTATCCACCTGTTACCTCTTTAGAGGGAGATGAAGTGCTCCAAATGGATCGTGTTAGACAACTGATTGCTAAACGTATGGTGCAATCTAAGCAAATTGCGCCTCATGTTACCTCTTTTATACGTGCCGACGTAACAGAACTTGTTGCCTGGAGAAATCAGCATAAGACTTCTTTTGAAGAAAAATATGGGATCAAGTTGACCTATAATCCTATTTTTATGGCGGTGGTTGCACGTGCCTTGCAACTATTTCCACTGTTGAATGCTGTAATCCTAGATGATAAGATTATTAAACGCAAACATATCAATATAGGTTTTGCGGTAGCACTACCAGATGGTAGTTTATTAGTTCCTGTGGTTAAACAAGTCGAACAGCTTGGGCTGGTATCTTTGGCTAAACAGATTGATGATTTAATCCATGAAGCACGTAGCAGTACCATTACACCAGACAGCTTAACTGGTGCAAGTTATACCATCTCTAACATTGGTTCTTTTGACAACCTTATGGGAACCCCTATTATTGTTCAACCACAGGTAGCTATTCTTGCATTAGGTCTTATTGAAAAACGTCCTGCGGTGGTCCATATTGATGGAAAAGAGGCCATAGCTATTCGTAGTGAGCTATTTCTATCTCATACTTATGATCATCGTATTATAGATGGTGCTGTAGGAGGTGGGTTTTTAAAGTATTTGGCAAAAGAACTGGCGTCTTTTGTGGATAAACTACCAACATACTCATTTACATAAGCAGGCAGTACTTATGCTTATTTGTTTAAGCAATGGCTTTAACTTTAGCTACCTATATAGCCTAACAAACTTTTTGTATCTGGTACCTGTTCCCAACTTTGGTAAATTTTCTGTGGTGTTTTCTTGACATACCAAACTTAACTGAAAAATATAAACACTAATTTTATTTCTTATCAGATTGAATATAAACTAGTACAACTTAGTTTTATATGTTTATAGAGCGACTTTCTTTGGATTGTAGCACTAAATGCTTGTTAGTCAGCTCGATTAGATGATCCCATTCCTTTGAAAGCTTTTGATTAAGTCTTTTACTTAAATTCATATAATGATCTGGGGTGTAGCCATGATGATCCTTAATAATACATAGATTTTTATCACAGATTAATTTATTCTTAATAATATCTTTACGACATTCTGCAATAGAACGATTTGTATACAAAGGTGATATAGGCCCATCAGGGGGATCAAATGAACCAGAAGCTATGTGCAACGCTGTATCACCACTACTACTGACTGCATTGATATCTGCACCATTCGCTAATAACGCATCAATAATATCTAGGCTATTTCTATGAGGTATTTGTACAACAAGCATTAATGGCGTTACATACTTTTTCGATTGACTAGAACTTTTTATGTCTTTTGGAAAATAGACATTAGGATCTGCACCCTTTTTTAACAGCAAATGAACAGCACGAATATTATCAGAATCAACAGCAAAAAACAAAGCAGTAGTGCTTCCTTGCAAGATTGAATTAACATTTATACCTACACCCTGGCCACACCTCAGTATTTCCTCTAGACGACTAGAATCAAAGTTACGCGAATCTGATACATTCCTTATGATTTCTATTTCTAACTTGAATCTCTCATTACGTTCATTTTCTAGTGAATAGGATATATTATATTGACTAGATGGATGTTTAATAATATATCGTCCCCAATCTATATACCTGCAGTGAGGACATGTGGCAGCTTCCCATGATACCACACAAGTTAAGCAAGTATGTTGCTTACATACTTCACAACTATAAGTATAACGTTGATTTGTACGAGTTTTACATATAGAACACATACTATCTCTAGTTAAATCTAACTGAAGTCTATCTTGTAAATTTTGTTTTGCTGCAATTAATGGGACTAATTTGAGCCATTTCCCAAAACCCGCTACGCCAGTTCTTGCATAGTATAAGTACATATAGTAAATCGGAGATCGACCGTACTTATCCATTAGATCTTGACCATCAATTTTTTGAATTAGATCATGGACTATTTCACTACGAATAGATGAGATATTTCTTGGAAACGGAGCACGTGTACTTTCCAAGTAGTCTAGCGCACCACAAGCCACATGTAAAGCTGTATAACCACGACTGTTTTTAGTACCAATCTTAGCCCCAAATTTTAATAATTCATCATAAATCTCTTTGTTCCCAGAATAAACAGCATACATTAACGGAGTCATATCAGGTAAATAAGGACGATCATTTCTATTCCTATTTCTTTCTTTTACCTTATCTCTATATGAAGCATACATTCCGGTATTCATACATTCAAGATTAATATCCTTTTGCTTAAGGATGTACTTAACAGCAGCAAGATTACTACAACAAACAGCATGAAATAAAACAGTGTGGCTATCTAGCAATCTGGTATTAAGGGTTACTATACCTTGTCCTTCGTTCATAATACGCTCTATGTTTTCATGATTAAAGTTCTCAGGATCTGATACAGCACTTAACATTTCTTGATGTAATCGTACAGGCAAATAAGCATTTTGGTAAGCTGTTGATAAAAGATTGCATCCGTGTTGGGGTTGATGAGGTAAATAAGACTGCTCACACTTTGATGATCCAGGAGCTGGATCACGATCTATATCATATTTGATAGCATTACAAGAAATAGCACAACATACAAAACACAAAAGGTTGAAAGATGATAAAACGATATGCTTACCCGACCTCACAGCTTTAAAATATACTTCCACAAATTCATAATTGCTATGATCAACAAATAAATTGTGCGCTATAGTGCTTAATGTATGAGGTTCTGTTGGTTTAGCTGGTGTATAAACATTTTCTTCTTTATAATCACCAATCCTCTTAGTAGCATGCACATCGGTAAGACTACTATCTTTTAAATCTTGTGCTGCTTTACTTATCATCCGATGATACCACTTAGATCTAAAACATTTTTTTTCATTGATCACTAACATTTTACTAATAAATTTTGTTTATACACTGATGCACAAACATGGTGAGTACTTAATTATACGCAGCTAGCTTACTTTTGAGTTTAAAAGCTTGTAAGATTTTGAAAAAGTTATAGAATGAAGTCGCAGTATCAGATAAAAAATCTACTAGACAAAAAAATTCAAACCTTATTTAAATGATGCTTCCATACTAAAAAACTAACGATAAAAATCGCAAAATTTGTGCGAATTTTTGGGTTATTTTTTAGAGCATATCGAATATAACAAAATTAAAATATTAAAAGCAACAAATTTTGTATATATAATATTTTATTAGTGATTTTAGAAAGTATATAATATTTATTACAAAATGAATGAAATAAATTAATAAATTTGCTTAGTAAAAGAACATGTTATGTTATTCTTTTTTATCTTATCATCTCACTTCAAGGATGAAACATCGACATAGATTTCTATTTGTTTAGTTTATTTCGAAGGACCAGGAGTATTTTCTTTATTATTTTTGTTATCCTGTTGTCTTAGTTGACGAGCGCGTTCTTGATACAACCGGCAGGTAATACAATTTACATAATATCTAATGATAGGATGATTTGGGTTAGACCTTTCAGTAGATGAGTCCGAACAAGGTTTCCAGTCTTTTTTACCGCAATCGGCACAGATTTCTTCTTGACACATATTTTTATCTCTTATTCTATTGCATAGACTACCTGATAAACATAGAAAGAACGTGTGTAACAAAAAATTAGGGAGCGTTTTATGTTTCATTTTGAATTTATTATATTTTATGAGTAATACTTTTAATACTTATTATAAAAGCTAACTACTTTAACATAAGAGTAATAAATTTTGTAAAGCATTCAAAATTTTTCTTAGTGGTTCAAATAAGCTGTTTTTCTAATCAGCGCTAATACGTGATTGCTCATCGCAACTATTTTACCAGGGGCGTTTTTCTTTTTGTGTGGGGGGGCTCTCAACAATAATAAATGGCTACGGCTCTTTTTTTATTTCAGCTATAAGTGGTATTTTCTTATCGCAATTATTTTACAAGGAGCATTTTGTCTTTTTTCGTACTGTGCCATAGGACTGAGTGGATACATTGTTTTTGCCTATTATTGCAATATTTTACTATATTTTATAAGCACTTAATAATGATGATAATTACTTATACTGTTACTATATAAAGTAAGCAATCAAATAGCACATTAGCTTGGATAGTTTTTCAAAAGCATTCCCTATTCTGACCCCACCAGTAAAGTACACACTATGTATATTGACTATACAATCATGATTATATTTCTGTTGATTACACTAGTGATTGGGCTATACGCTAGTAAGCGTATCCATACATTTAAGGCTTATGCTGTAGGGACTAGAGAGCTATCTACATTTGCACTAACGGCTTCCTTAATAGCCACTGTTTACGGTGGTGGATTTTTAGATATTAGACTTAACGATTATTACCATAGGGGGTTCGATGCCTTGATTAGGGATTTTATATTTCCTATAGGTTATTATTGCATTTCTCGTTTTATTATTGTGCGGATGAAAGCCTTTATGGGCCATCTTTCTATAGCTGAGTCTATGGGCATGTGGTATGGTCCATCTATTCGAGCCATCACAGCCAGTTTTGGCATATTAATGGCTATTGCTATGTTGGCCATTCAATTTAAAGTAGGTTTAAAGATATTACATGCTGTATTTCCTACTATGAAAGATTATGCGCTGCCATGGGCAATAGTTTTATCCTTAATTGTTATCGTTTACGCCTCTTTTGGAGGAGCCAAGGCTGTAATATTAACAGATGTATATCAATTTTTTCTGTTTTTCGTTTGTTTCCCTATTATCATTTTTACGCTTTTACACCCTATCAATAATTTAGGAAATAATTGGCAAGCGTTCATACAAATACCCAAGTTTAATCCTGAAAATGCCTTTAGATACAATAATATGCTAGCTATTTTTATAACGTACACTATTTTAATACTATTCTCTTTGAATCCATCTGATATTCAACGTGTGTATATGTCTAGTTCTGTCCAACAAGCCAGTAAAGTATTTTGCAATACTGCTATCATCGATATAATTTTATTATTCTTGATGTTTACCCTTGCCATAGCGCTGTATGTGGGTGGACATAAAATTGGTTCAGAGCAAAATATTTTAGACTATCTTTTAGAACTCGACTACTATACTGGCATAAAAGGCTTGTTGGTATCAACTATTATAGCACTACTAATGTCCACTGCTGACTCTGAGTTACATATTGCATCTGTTTTATGTACCAATGACTTGTTGCCTTGTCTATTTAAAAAAGCTACTATATTCCATACACCTTCTCTTAGAATAGCACGAATTGTCTCTTGTATCATAGGTCTACTTAGTTTAGGCATTGCCTTTTATACAACAAGTATCCTGCAATTATTAAGTAAATCAGCACTTTTCTATTTATCTATTATTACAGTTTTATTTATTACGATTTGCTTTGGGTTTAGATTTCATCTTGCTGCTGTATTATGTAGTATGGGCATTAGTACCACATTAGGTATTTATAAAATCTTTATAAAGGGGCAAATGATAGCAAAAGGTGAGCTTTTTCAGTCTGCAGTGATCAATAGCTTACTTTTATTTATTTTCCACTATCTACTTCCTAAACAAGGTAACAGAGGGTGGGTAGGTATTCCAGATGATAGTCCTGTACAGCTCCAAAGACAAGAAACAAAACGATGGTGGTTAAGAAAATGGCACGCATTGCATGCTGTATTCAGCTATATCTATTGGAGAAATCTCTTTCCTACCAGGATTCTAATATTTATCCTAACAGGCGCTTATTTTATACTCTATAGTTCCGTAGCGCTCTACTATATCAAATCAACCTATGTAGATGATTATATCTATTGGTATATAGCCATCATGGCTATAGGTACAGTTGTGGCCTTATACCCTGCTTTGCATACTTATAAAGAAATCAGCAGTAAACTATTGCATATAGTATGGCCGATATTACTTTATGGAGTCTTTTTTATTACAGGTATTACGTATATAAAACTAAGCCATTTTGCCCCTGTGGTTTATACGTTTTTTATTGTTAACATAGGGGTTAGTAGTCTCTTCCTGCCTTTTATGTTAATCGTATCCATGTTAGCCAGTGCACTATTGATCCACAAATGGATACTCCCTACCATAGCTTTAGTGAACTATAACAGCCTTATCTCTTTTGAAGTATTTATTGGCCTAATCATCTTAATCAGTTTGCTTCTACATCGGTATGTAAGAAACAAAACGAATCAACAATTACAAATCATATCTTTAGCTAGAAGCTATGAAAGGCATGCTGCCTTAGAATCGCTCTACAACCAAACCAACTTGGCCAGACTAGATCCCACTTATAGTGGCAAAATATTACAGGAAATAGCTAATAGGCTAAAAGCATCTGCTATGTGGCTCCACACAAATGGGCAACTTGATTTAGAAGAACAGCTTAACTTGAGTATAAAGCAGCTATATACCTTTAGCCGTTCTCTATTGCAACGAGCCAAAGCAGAAATGAAGTTAACTTTAGATGCCAAATCTCTTAAACAAGTCTCCATTGAACCAATTATTTTAAAAGCTTATGAGCTTACTAGAAATTTAGGCAACCCAATGCGGTTGTTGCTTAGAAATGAAAGTACGACTTCTTATTTGATGACAGATCCTGTGATATTTGAACGTATTTTTACTATTAACTTTTGGGAAATCAGCCAAAGCAAACAAGCTATTGACCATACGGTTATCCTAACGATTTCAGATACACTTTTAATTTACCCTGACCCCAAGCATTATCAGGAAACCGCAAATAGTGTCTACGAAAAAAAATCAAAACCGCCTATATTATCTGCTTTAGCTTTTTGCATTACTACAGAGACGGTGCATCCAAAGATATTAGCTTCCTACGATGTTACGGATGAGATTACCTCTGTTTATTTGCCTAAAACTACTGAAAATTTATACCAAGCAGAAAGTAGACAAATTATACAGGCCCATGGAGGCTACATACAAATTACAGAGACAGAAACGAGTTTAACCTGTTTGTACCTATTACCTATTGATGGTAGAAAGGTAATGCGATTCAAGCGGTATCATACGGATGATTTATTAAATAAAGTTGCCGAAACACCTATGAGCTTAAACAAGGAGCAAGAACTTATTACGCTACTTGAGCGCAACACAAACTTAACTGAGCAAGACGTACAAAAAACCATTTCTTTTATTAAAGAAGCACATGGTACTGCTATGCGCAAGTCAGGTGAACCTTATTATACGCATCCTATGGCAGTGGCCGAGATTGTTTTAACAGTTACTAAAGATCCTGACACGATTTTAGCTGCACTACTACATGATCTTATTGAGGATACGAATGTAACACTCAACTACATAGAACTAAAGTATGGATCATCTGTGGCTTATATTGTAGACATGCTGACCCATTATAATACTTTTGGCTACCCCTGGAAGTTAGATAAATCTGATAAACAAGAGCTATTGGATGCATGTAAAGACATACGCGTTGTTCAGGTTAAATTAGCCGATCGGTTACATAACCTAAGAACTATAGCGATACGTAAGCCAGTAGATCAACTAAGAATTGTTAAGGAAACACGGGTATTTTATATTCCATGGGCTAAAAAGCATAACCTCACCCTATGGGCAGCTGAAATGGAGGCTATTTGTAAAAGTATTTTAGCTGTTTATGTTGATTAACAATCACATTCCAGGCCAGAAATGAAGTAGACATTCTTCCATCTAATTTAGTAACAAATATGACACAGTTAGGGAATAACTATGCATCTAAAATAGTAGTCCTTATAGATGAGTACGATGCACCTATTATTCATCTAACTAAAGGTTCTGACCTAGAAAAAGCCAATATCAAAGTGATGAAAGATTTCTTTATGACCTTGAAGTCACTAAATAGCTATTTTCAACTCACTTTTATCACTGGTGTAAGTAAATTCAGTTTATCTGATGTTTTTTCAGGAGCCAATCATTTAGACGATATTACTATTGATGCATCTGCTGATGCTATGTTTGGATATACTCAAGAGGAGATAACACAAACTTTTTCATTGAATTTAGAAGGTATCGCTTTAGAATGGAGTAAAAATAGCGATAAAGAGATAACTAAGGATATGGTAATGAAACAGATAACACATTACTATAATGGCTATAGTGTAGTAGTTGATATTT
>NZ_JAACGD010000094.1 GCF_022810445.1 Candidatus Cardinium sp. cBcalN2
TCTCAAGTTGATGGTATTGGTTTAAAATTCAGCACAATAACTAATGCCAGAGGTTCCGAAAGCCTTGTTCGAACTCTTTTAGTGAGAGAATTGTATAATACAAACGTACGACAGCAACTATTGGTTTTTTAGCATGGCCACTAGGATTCTAAAAAGGTTGTTTATGATCAAATTTGTCTTGTACAAATGCTAATCAATAATATGAAATCCTGTATAAGGGCGCAATACCTTTGGAATAGCAATCCCATCTGGTCTTTGATGGTATTCTAATAGAGAAGCTAGTATACGTGGTAAGGCTAGTCCACTGCCGTTTAAGGTATGTAAAAGACAACTTTTTTTATTTTGATCCTTGTACCTTAGTGATAACCTATTGGATTGAAAGGTTTCAAAATTACTAATTGAGCTCACTTCTAGCCACTTGTTTTGGCCTGCAGCATATACTTCTATATCGTAGGTCATAGCAGCGCAAAAACCTAAATCTCCCTGACAAAGTTTTAGCACCCGATAAGGTAGCGCTAGTTGTTCTACTAACCCTTGCACATAAGCTAACATCCTTTCTAGATGAGCATAAGAATCGTCAGGATGACAAATTTGTACCAGTTCTACCTTATCAAATTGATGCAATCGATTTAACCCTCGTACATCAGCTCCCCAAGACCCTGCCTCTCGTCTAAAGCAAGGTGTATAGCCTGCATGTTTAATAGGTAGTGCAGTCGTGGCTACAATTGTATCACGATAGATATTTGTGATGGATACTTCTGCAGTAGGTATTAGGTACAAGTTAGCCAATGGGATATGGTACATTTGTCCCTCCTTATCAGGCAGTTGACCCGTTGCATAAGCAGATTGTTGGTTAACTAAAATAGGAGGTTGAATTTCTGTGTAACCTGCTTTTTCTGCCTGATCTAGAAAAAAGTTTACTAAAGCACGTTGTAGCTTAGCGCCTTTTCCTTTGTATACGGGAAAACCAGCACCTGTAATTTTATTACCTAATTCAAAATCAATTAAATCATATTTTTTAATTAAGTCCCAGTGCGCCAATTGCCCGCTGCTCGGATTTAGTGGCGTTTCATAAATAATCAGATTGTCATCGGCATGTTTACCAATCGGTACGCTTTGATGAGGCAAGTTGGGAAGTGCATATAGCTGCTCCAGTAAAGAGGAAGTATGCGTCTTAGACTGTTGCTTTAACGCTTTGATCCTCTCTTTTAAATCATTGATTGCTTTTTTTTTTGCCTCTAGTATTGTGGTTTCTACCTCGCTACGCAATAGATGCCCTATTTGGTTACTCAGCTTATTGAGCGTAGCTGCTAGAGTGTTTAGTTCAGATTGTGTAGCCCGTTTTTCTCTGTCCAGTTTACATATGGCTTCGATGCGCGCTTCTGCATCGGGTAATCCTCTTTTGTGTAGACTATCTACCACTGCTTTTTTATCTGTTCTTATACGTTGTAAATCAATCATTATATTTTCTCTACTAGTTATACTATCATCTTGTACCTATTCAGTCTTATTAGTAGAACACGCCCCCAAAACGCTCATTCTAAAATAATTGCGATCGGAAATTACTCTTGAGTGCTGATCAAAAAACAACCTGTTGGAACCTTGCACAAAGAGTGGAGTCTTTATTTTCCAGCTTTAAGGAGTGATTTCAGCCATTTTTTACCCAGGGTTTTACTTTTTACTTATTTCTTGATCAAGGAAAAACAAATTAAAATACCTTATTTATTTACCACTGACTTGAAGAAACAGCATACTTCCATTAAAATTACACAATTTTACTCAATCACTGAGTTTTTCTTAAAAATGATACTTTTTTTGATTTTTTCAAATTATAGTTGTATAATTGTTCGTATTGGTTTGCCATAGGGCTGCATTCGGAGTCCTGCATTGATATTCATTCCTTATTACAGCTGTTATATATTCTGTATAGGCACAAAAATACCTTTATTTTTGGCCATTCTTACTAGATTTAAAAAAGCAAAATCAGAACAAACAAGAAGGTAATAGGCTATTTAATATAGATGTTTCTTCTGAAAACAAATGCTATTTGTTGAATGCATCTTAAAAAAATTGGCTTAGATGCTTATGTAATGTAGGTTACTCCTGTTTATTCTAAGAATCATCATTAAGATCATTCGTATTACTTTAATCGACTTTTATTTAAAATACACCTAACTCAATCATGTACAATATCGGAGAGCTCAATCAAAAACTTATTTCTGAGTTACGCGAAATAGCAGAAAGATTTAAAGTTAAAAGCTATAAAACGCTTTCAAAAGAGGAACTTATTTATAAAATATTGGACCAACAAGCTGTACTTCCTGTAGGGGAGATTCCTCAAAAAAAGCATAATGAGCCATTTGTTGCACCACTGCAACCCAAGGAGGCCTCTCCATCTGTCTTACCAAGGAAAAGTTATCTGAAATCTAGAGTAATAGAGCCACAAAATGAATCTAATCTACAAGGTACAACCAAGGAATCTGTTGCCCCAGATTCAGAAAAAGCAGTGATGACTGACCGTAGTATTTCTACCGGTTCTACTGTAAAAGAACTAAAAGAACCAAAAGAAGTAAAAGAAGTAACCACTTCATTTGAAAAACATAAAAAAGAGGGCAGCCTGCTCCATAACGTGGATACCACTATTGAGGGAGAAGGTGTGCTGGAGATTATGCAAGATGGCTATGGATTTTTACGTTCCTCAGACTATCATTATTTAGCCAGCCCAGATGATGTTTATGTGTCTCCTTCGCAAATCAAGTTGTTTAACCTCAAAACAGGTGATACCATTCGTGGAAAAATACGTCCACCCAAGGAAGGAGAAAAATATTTTGCTCTTTTAAAGGTAATTTATATGAATGGTGTGACTACAGAGGAGGGGCGTAATCGTATTCCTTTTGAACATCTTACACCGCTTTTTCCACATGATAAGTTGCATATTTCCAATGGAGCCAATCAATATTCAACTCGCATTATGGATTTGTTTTCGCCTATTGGTAAGGGACAACGTGGTATGATTGTAGCGCAACCTAAGACAGGTAAAACGGTACTATTAAAAGAAATAGCCAATGCAATTGCATCCAATCATCCAGAAGTTTATTTGATTGTTTTGTTAATTGGAGAGCGTCCAGAGGAGGTAACAGATATGGCTAGAAATGTAAAAGCAGAGGTAATTGCCTCTACCTTTGATGAACAAGCTGAGCGCCATGTAAAAGTTTCCAATATTGTTTTAGAAAAAGCAAAGAGAATGGTAGAATGTGGTCGTGATGTGGTTATTTTGTTAGATTCTATTACCCGATTGGCTCGGGCGCATAATACGGTTAGCCCTTCTTCTGGCAAGATACTTTCTGGTGGTATTGATGCCAACGCACTCCATAAACCTCAGCGATTTTTTGGTGCAGCTCGTAATGTGGAGCATGGGGGATCGCTGACCATTTTGGCTACTGCACTTATTGATACAGGTTCTAAGATGGATGAGGTGATTTTTGAAGAATTCAAAGGTACAGGTAATATGGAGCTCCAATTAGATCGTAAGTTGGCTAATAAACGTATCTATCCAGCTATTGATGTACCATCCTCCGGAACAAGACATGAAGAATTCTTAATTGGAAAAGAGGAATTGGCCCGGATCTGGATATTGCGTAACATTATGGCTGATATGAGTTCTACTGAAGCTATGGATTTTCTACTTAAGAAAATGCGGGGTACACGTAATAATGAAGAGTTTTTGGTTTCTATGAGTAATTAGGATGTTTGGTATTCCGTTTTTACTTTTTTTAGTTATCTATTCACCATTATGGTGGGGCTACTTATAAAAATACCCCTGCTAGCAACTATTTTAGCAGGGGTATTTTTTTGTCATAAATGGACTACCATGCGTTACTGTATTAAAAAAACATGAATAAGCTAAAGGCTTTTAGAATCATTTGGTATCAAAATAATTTCTTTTTCTATCTGCTTGCTGCCATATTGACTATTGGTTCCATCCCATTTTTCCTATTCGATAAACTTGCTTTTTTTATCCTACTCAAGCAGTGGCATCATCCTGTAGCTGATGTTATAGCGCCTTATTTAACCTGGTTAGGTGATGGGGTTACCTATCTATTGCTGCTAACGGTGGTTGCCTTATTGCGTGCAAGTTGTAGAAAGCTTATCATTATGGGAGGAAGTTTTCTCTTTATGTCTATTGTGGTACAATTGTTCAAGCGTCTTTTTTTTAGAGATATGCTAAGGCCTATAGCCTTGTTGCCTCTAGATGACTCCCTGCACCTAGTAGATCGGGTATCCTTATTGAGGGATTTAAGTTTTCCTTCAGGTCACGCTGCTACTATATTTGTCCTGATATCTGTTATACAACTATTGTCTAGGAATAAAAATACAATCTATAGTATAGCATGGCTGGGGCTAGCTCTAACGGTGGCTTATTCAAGAATTTATCTCTGTCAGCATTTTTACATAGATATCTATGTAGGCGCTTGGATGGGTAGTCTTTCTTCCCTGATAGTGTATCTCTTTGTGGTTGGTTTTAACGGCCCAAATTGGTTAGATCGTTCTATCTACTCGTTCTTATACACATATGCAAAAAGATTCTCTATTAACAAATAGTAGTGTTGCTTATTTTTTAGTTGGCTTTGGAGCTATTTTTTCGTTGGGAATAGGAGGAGTACATCTATTTGATTTAGATGAGCTCTATTTTGCCGAAATTACCAGAGAAATGATGCATACGGGCTGCTATGGTCAAGTAACTTTTGGTTTTCAGTCCCTTTACGAAAAACCACCTTTATTCTTTTGGCTACAAGCAGTTAGCATGCATTTTTGGGGTGTCAATGAAATCGGCGCCCGTTTTCCTAACTTGATTTGTGGGCTATTGACGCTTGTAACGCTCTATTACATAGGTAAACGATACAAAGGTAAGTGGTTTGGTTTTTTGTGGATGTGCCTATATGCAACTGCTTTTTTGCCTCATTTTTATTTTAAATCAGGCATTATAGATCCTTTTTTTAATTACTTTTTGTTGCTGGCTATCTATTTGTTATCAACTGACGTTACGTCATTCAAAGGATGGATCTATGGCGGTACAGGTCTCTCTATAGGTTGCGCGTTATTGATTAAAGGACCTATGGCGGTTCTTATACCATTTGCTACGTTAGCATTATCCTATACCTGGTTTAGGAGCAGGTCCTTTTCATTCAAAGGACTTATTCTAGTTATGCTGGTAGCAGCAGGTCTCTTATCTTGTTGGCTGATTCCAGAAATTTGGTCTAACGGATATACTTTTATTAAAGAATTTTGGGCCTATCATCTATTGCTCTATCAGCACCCTGTTCATACCCACGCTCAGCCTTGGTACTACCATTATTTGGTACTTTTTGGAGGATGTTTTCCTAGTTCCCTATTTGCTCTCTTCTTTTTGAAAGAAAAAAAAATGATTAGAAATAATTATTTTGCAGCTAATATGCAAGCTTTATTGGCAAGCGTTTTACTGATTTTTAGCCTAGTGGGTACTAAGATTGTGCATTATAGTTCTATGGCCTATTTTCCTATAACCTTTTTTGCGGCTGATTTTTTCTGTGAGTCACTCTACCGTAGAAACTATATCTGTTCAAAGATAGCCGCTTTATTTTTATTGGTAGGGCTAGTGTTAGGCAGCACTTTAGCCATTATTCCTTTGATGATGCGATATAAAGCTTTATGGTATTCTTTTATTACTAACCAAGTTATCAAGGATGCATTAGAGGTATTGGTTGTATGGAGCTATTGGGACAGTATGCCAGGAATCATCTATATCATAGGTATAAGCGTAGCTTACTATTATCTTATCCGGGATCGTTTGGTTCCTTTTATAGGCACTTTTATCTGTGTTAATATTGGTACATTGACTTTTTTTTTAATGTGTATAGCACCAAAAGTGGAAGCCTACACCCAAAAGGAAATGGTAGATTTTTGTAAAGCTTGCAAAGGAAAGTCTCTATACCTTACTACTATTGGTTTCAAATCAGCTGCGCCCCTTTTTTATGCTGATCAATCCAAAGCATTAAACAAACGGAATATAGCTTGGCTATTAACAGGGGAAATTGACAAGCCTTGTTTTTTTATTCTTTACAAAAGTGATAGAGACCTTTTAAGAGATTATCAAGATATTATTTATATAAAAGATATGGGATGTTTTGCATTGTATCAACGGTCACCTAAAAATTTGTATCCATGCAACCCTGACTCACTGACGCGGGTTATACCTAAACAAGCAACTTGCTTGTATCCATTTACCATTTTACCAGGACCCTACAACAAGAACAAGCATCGTATCTATTCCTGACATTGGTAAAAAATGAATTTTTAAAGCTACTTTTTGGTTGATCAAAAAGTAGCCAAAAAATCAAGCGCTGATGAAAAAAGTTACTGAAAGCTTAGTTTACAGCTGGAAAAACAGGAACCTC
>NZ_JAACGD010000095.1 GCF_022810445.1 Candidatus Cardinium sp. cBcalN2
AATATCAACTACTACACATATATCTGATAATTATTTGTTGTGGATTATTATCTGTCTTAATGCTAATAGTTACTGTGTTTTTAGTATCTGTACGTAAGGTAAACGTTCTATTTCCACCTCTGAATACCTGAGCACCATTTTGGTGTACTTTAACTTTATCCGCGGGTATATTGAGTTTATTTCTTAATTCTGTAAATGCAGCATTAGTACTACCATTACCTTTAAATTGCACTCTTTTTCCTTTGCTTGTTATAAGTTTATGAAACTTTCCGTCTGAAAGTAAATCTCCCACAGCGTCAATTTTCCCACCGTTAACATACCTTGAAGAGGTTTTAGTTCCCTTCACCACCCCTCCTCCGGTTTGGTTAGATTATTTCCTTCCGAACAATTCCTCCTTTATAGAATTGATAACCAAATACATTTTACTCTTCTAAATGTTCTTCATGTATTTCGTACTCCCAATTATCTATCATTCTGGTTTCCTCATTGAAGTTAATGCCTAGTAGTATAATCGCTTTTTGTCTGAGTAAATAAGGTTTGTAATAACCGTTTGTTTTGATTTGCTCTAAGGCTATTTTTCCGCTGGACTTATACTTGATTTCTATAATATATATGGATGATTCTAATTCTAAAACAATATCGGATCTACCTTTACTGGAAGGAGATTCGCTATATATCTGCATTTTCCTACCGCCCAAAAATCCTAACCCTTGCAGTAGCATATGTAAATTGCTATGGTACTGTTTTTCCTGTTTCGTATCGATATAGTAAGGAAGCGTAGCAAAAGCAGTATTGATACTATCTATAAATGATTTGATTTTTTTATTGGACAGTGCATTTCTAATTTTATCTCGCTCTTGTATGAAGTAATCTTTTAAGTTCTTTTCTAAACACGATTGTATACTTTTCTGAAAAGAGGCTTCTATTTCTTTATTAGGAAACTTTAAAGTATATAGACCAGTAGATTCATCATAATTGCCAATGGTTAGATAGCCTGTTTGAAACATCAAAGACTTTAAACTAATCTCATTTCTACTTTCTGTATACATTAGGTCCTCTCTGGTAGCTTCTATTTCGAGGTTATCCATACTAAGGTCAAACCTATCAGGATCTGCTAACATCTGGTTAATGAGTAAACTTGGACTACCTGATTCGTACCAATAGTTTTCTAGTTTACCAGAGTCTAAAAATCTTAACGTAGACCATGGATTATAGACACTTACCCCATCCTCATAAAACTTATATCCATTGTAATAGGTTGCAATACGTTCTATTACTTCTGATTCAGTTATTTTTTTATTTGATTTTTTGCTCCATTTTTCAGCAATATCTTCTAAGTTTTTTGAGAATATGGTTACAATTTCTTGTTGCGTATAACCAAACATGGCATCTGCAGATGCATCAATGGTAATATCTTTTAAATGATTGGCCCCTGAGAATACATCAGATAAACTGAATTTGCTTACGCCAGTGATAAAGGTGAGTTGGAAATAGTTATTTAACGATTTTAAGCTCATAAAGAAATCTTTCATGACTTTTATATTGGCTTTTTCTAGGTCAGAACCTCTGGTTAGATTAATAATAGGTGCATCGTACTCGTCTATTAATATTATTACTTTAGGCTCGTAATCATTCATTACCTTAACCATATCTCTCATGAGGTTAGAAATCTTTACTTTAAACTCATGTCCTCTAAGTGTTAACTTATATTGTAAAGCAATTTCTGTAAGTGTATCCTCTAAAGATAGCTGAAGTAAATCAGGCGTGTTATTGTTTAATCCTGAAAAGTCTAAATTAATGATAGGGTATTTCTTCCACTCATATCCATTTTCTGGCCTACCTATGTGGTAATCTTTAAAAATTTCTTTTTCTCCACTACATATGGCAGCCAGTGTATTAATAAATAGAGATTTCCCAAATCTTCGAGGCCTAGCTATGAAAATAGGATTTCTCTTTTCAATTAATTCTTGTGCATATCTCGTTTTATCTACGTAGTAGCCTGTTTCAATGACTGATTTAACATCTGAATAGCCAATAGGTAGTGCATTTATCTTACGCATGATTTTATCTTTTTTTTCTTTCCCTTTCGTTGATTTCGTATGCTATCATACTCTTCCAAGCAAGCCGATCTTGCGCAACTGCAATAGATTGCCGGTCAACTTTAGTTAAAGTAGAAGCCTTCTGTCGTAATTTTACAGCTTTTTCTTTAAGTTTGGTCAATACAATAATGTTTTTTTGTAGCAGATTGTAAGCTGCTAGCCGTTCATTGACTTTAAGTGTAGTAGTTTGAGATGAAGGGGAGTCTTGACACAGTTTATTTTATTGAACATTTCCTTTGTCAGATTAAATATCAACTACTACACCACAACTTGTTAAGAGTTGGCCTAACAATAATAGGTGGGCCATCAAGCGTTTACAGGGAAAGTAAATCATTACTTTGTATCATTCCGATCTGGCAATGATTCGCCTGTTACACGCATCTCCATTTGATGTGATTTATTGCACCTAGCAAGGGGTAACCATAAGCGATGTAATCGTTGCATGATACTACTTGTTAAAAAAATGAAATGGAAGGTTGGATGAATAATAGATACAAAACAAATTTTTAAAAAAAAAATTTAATAGACTAAACCAATAGATACGCGTAACTAATCTTTATGAAAATCAGTATTTTACACTCTTATATAAGCATGGATGATAGTAGGGAATGTTGATGTTTAAAAAATGAGCTATATGAAGATGGTTATTACATATGTAGGACCTATAACTATCACGGCCTCAGTACATACGTTTACCAATTGGTCCAAAAACACATCTGAGATGGCGTTCCCTGGGGATGTAAGAGAAACGGAATCCAAAAAACTAGGAAGAAAGTATATGATTGGGATGAGCGGCTACAAATTGCTTCCAGCTTTTAGCCTTAGCAGGGGTAGATAGCCGTTGTTGACTATGGCATAAAGCTACGGCTAGTGCATCAGAAGCATCTAAAAAGGAAGATGGCGTGGGTATGTTAAGTAGATAGCTAACCATAGTAGCCACTTGCTGCTTTGAAGCATTGCCATTTCCAGTAACCGCTTGTTTGACCTTACGTGGCGCATATTCTGTAACAGGCATTTGGCAAGCTAGTGCTGCTGCAATAGCTACCCCCTGTGCCCTACCTAATTTAAGCATAGATTGCACATTCGTGCCATAGAAAATGGACTCAATAGCTACTTCATCTGGCGCATGTTTTTGAAATAAATCCATCATATGCAGATAGATATGACGCATGCGTAGCATATGCTTTTTGTATTTTTGTAATTGGAAAACACCATGTTCTATTAGCTGTAGCGCACTACCCTTTTTCGTTTCCTGAATAATCCCAAACCCCATAATTACACTTCCAGGATCGAGGCCTAGAATAATTCTTCCACTCATAGGTTAAGCTTTTACCTTGTTTATTATAATTTATTCTAATAATTTAAATCTTAACAAATGTATTTATACTGATACGGTTCAAGACTATGGCGGTGCTAGGCAACAAACCTCTTGTAAAATAATTGCGATCAGCCATCACTCCTTACAGCTGCAATAGAAAAACAGTTTGTTGGAAGTCCACGTAGCGGGCAACTTCTCTATTTGACGGCTGCAAAGTAGCCGTTCAGCGCATTGGTAAAGCTACGTAGAAAAAGCAAAAACGCTACTTGTAAAATAGTTCCGATCAGCAAGCAGCCCTTACAGCTGAAACTTTTTACTGAGGGCTT
>NZ_JAACGD010000096.1 GCF_022810445.1 Candidatus Cardinium sp. cBcalN2
AGGGTTAAGCTAAGTCAACGTATCTGTTCATGACACTGGTAAAAAATGAATTTTTGAAAGCTACTTTTTTATCAAGAAAAAAGTAACAATAAAAATTTATTTTTTACCAATGTCATGAACAGATACTGAAAGCTTAGTTTTCAGCTAGAAAAACAGGAACCTCTCTGCAATCCATCCCGGCAACTGTTTTTCTTTTCATCTGTAAACTAAGCTTTCTGATCGTACTTTTTTCAAAGGGCGCGTTTTTTTACTAGCAATAACTTTTTTTTGATAAAAAAGTGGACAAAAAATCAAGCCCTGAGTAAAAAATTGTTCAAATCACCCCTATATAACTAGAAAAACAGAACTGGACCGCTTCGCGGGCTTCAAGCAAAACTGTTTTACTATGTCAGCTGTAAGGGGCGAATTTTTAATCGCAACTATTTTACAAGGGGCGTTTTTTCTTTTTTTTCGTAGGATACCATGTTCTTATGTTTTTTTTCTATAAAACAATAGGTAAGCCTTTTCAGACGCTTTTTTAGCACCTTGCTCGTCAATTTTTGCTACATGGTTATCGTTTGCTTCATACCATGTGCCATCACGCTTTACATAGGCAATATAGTGGCCATCTTTATGGCTATTCCCAATGTGGACAATAAATGCATGTAAATTATAGTTAATTGTATCTGTCTTATTAGGATCTGGCTTAATGGTAATCTGAAATGTTCCATTAACTTTAGACTCATTTTTAGTTAAAACTTCTTTATACCGCATCAGTTGTACACATAATACAGAAGGAATTGGCTTCTTATATACCACTTGCTTGATATAGTTGGGTGCTGAATTGTCTTGCGTTAGGAAAAATAATTTACTTTTATTTTCTGCTAGAAAAGCTGACTCATTGTCGCTTGTTTCCACAGGAGAGAATTCACTTAAAGATATTTTTAAATTATCTTCACACAATTCCTCATTACTGGATTGAATCATTTCATTTAAATTATATTGGTCAGTTTGGTTTTTATTAAAATATACACACAAATGAGGCTCTGCAGGCAAATTATCGATGGTTTGTTCGTAGAGTATTACGTTATTATTATCGTTATCTTGCATTCTAATAACCTTACGTTCAACGTGGTTAATATTATCCATAAACTCGTGCTTACGACCAAGATCCTTAATAAATTCACTAGCATCCTGTTGCATATTTCTCCAATCAGTCTTATTGATTAGCTGAAGTAATTCTGTCCTAACCTCCTCCATACGGTCTTTACCTAGTGGCTGATGACCATTATTAATTTCTTCGATCAAAAGTTTTAAATATGGATCTTGTACGCTGTCTGAGTATAAAGCTGCTATAACCTGCAGCACAGCATTCATATAGCAACTATTACCTACATTAGGCAGCCCAGCGAAAGGGGTAGGAGTAATAGGAGGAGGAGGAGAGGAGGAAGGCGTATATGAGCCTGAAGAAGAACTACCACTAGAAAAGCCAGAGGAAGCACTACCACTTGAAGAAGAAGAAGAAGAAGAAGAAGAAGAAGAAGAAGAAGAAGAAGAAGAAGAAGAAGAACTATCACTAGAAAATCCGGAAGAGTCAGTGTCGGTATTAAGACTATCATTAGAGCCATTTACATCATCTGGTGGCTCATTGGTTGGAGCAGTAGTAGCAGTAGTAGGATTAGGTTTAGGAGATGGTGCGGAGGGAGATGCTGCTTGAGGTGCCTCTTTTTGTTTGCTTTTTTCCCTGAAACAATTTTTACAACCATTTACCATTGCATAGACTGCGATCATTAATAGCCACGTGTTTTTTTGCTGGAATATAATTTTTTTAAACATATTAAAAGGTTACTTTAATTTTATATTTTATTTTAAGAAGACAAGAAAGTTTATTTTAAAGAGCGTTTGAGACCATTATTGATCTTAGAGAGGCTTTTGCTTTTCAAAGAAAATTGAATCTTAATACAAATTTTATAAAAAAAGTAGGACACTAACAACTTTACCAGGTTAATTTCTTTACAACAAGAAGGCTACTGTTAAATTTGCTTTTTTGGGAACAAAATCGTTTTTTTAACACAAAATTAAACTAAAATACCTTAATAATCATAGTGGCTTACCAGTTTTTATACATCTGCTTTATATAAATTATTTTGGTTATAAACTTATAAATTATTTCATCCATGTCATTAAACCTATTGTATCTGGCAACTTGGGACACTCGTTTTACACTTGTGATTGACATGGTACTAATTGGGTTTTTAATCTTTGCTATATATAAATTAGTTGAGGGTAGTATAGCTGTCAAGAGCATCTTAGGTTTCTTGGTTGTATATCTTTTTTACTGGATTGTTCGGGCGTTACATCTAAATAGGCTAGCCTCTATTTTAAGCATATTTACAACTCCTATCGTTCCGATTATTATTTTTCAAAGAGAAATTCGCCATTTCTTGTTTAGTATAGGTAAAAGTCTTTTAGGTAGCAAGGCAATGATGGTACAAATTATCCCTTGGTTAACTGATCAAAAAAGTGAAGTGGATGTAACACCAGTAGTAAAGGCCGTTCAAACATTAGGAGGAAGTAATACAGGCGCACTCATCGTGTTTACAAAAGATGCAGATCTGCGACACTATGAAGAATCTGGTGATTTAATTAATGCAGTAGTCTCTGCTCGATTATTGATTGCTATCTTTAACAAATATAGCCCTTTGCATGATGGTGCAGTAATTATTCATAGTAATAAAATCGTAGCAGCAAGGTGTATCTTGCCTGTGACGGACAACCCCAATATTGCTGCTCGTTTTGGATTACGTCATAAAGCAGCTGTTGGCCTTACTGAAATAACAGATGCCCTAGTCTTAATTGTTTCAGAAGAATCTGGTCAGATATCCATAGCTAAAAAGGGAAGCATGGAAAATAATCTGTCTGCTCAAGAAATTAGAAGTGCGCTAAAGGAGTATATTGGTAATGGCTGATTGTTTTTTTCTCAATGCCCCCTATCTTTGATAAGACTTATTTTATTTCATATCATATTGCTAATAGATGCGAACCATACAATTTAGAGAAGCATTGCGAGAAGCAATGATCGAAGAAATGCAAAGAGATGAAATGATCTTTTTAATGGGTGAAGAAGTAGCGGCATACAATGGTGCTTACAAAGTAAGCCAGGGCATGCTGGACCATTTTGGACCGAACAGGGTCATAGATACGCCTATTAGCGAGTCGGGTTTCGCTGGTCTAGGTGTGGGTGCTGCTATGAATGGCTTGCGCCCAATTATAGAATTTATGACTTTTAACTTTTCCTTAGTAGCCATAGATCAAATTGTCAATGGAGCAGCCAAAATGTACGCGATGTCTGGTGGCCAATACCATGTACCTATTGTATTCAGGGGGCCAACTGGTCATGCGGGTATGTTAAGTGTCCAACATTCCCAAAATTTTGAAAATTGGTATGCCAATTGTCCGGGACTAAAAGTAATTGTTCCTTCTAATCCATATGATGCAAAAGGGCTACTTAAAAGTGCGATTAGAGATGATGATCCTGTCATATTTATGGAATCAGAGATCATGTATGGCGACTTAGGAGCAGTGCCCACGGAAAACTACTTGCTGCCAATCGGAAAAGCCCACGTGGTGCAAGAGGGGACAGATGTAACTTTGGTTTCTTTTGGGAAAATGATTAAAGTGGCGGATCAAGCCAGGCAAGCGATGCAAGCAGAGGGTATTTCAGTAGAATTAATTGATTTACGAACCATCCGCCCACTAGACCTCTCTACGATTATTCAATCGGTAAAAAAAACCAATCGTTTGGTGATCTTAGAAGAAGCTTGGCCACTAGCGTCTATTGCCTCTGAAATAGCTTACCAGGTGCAAAAGCATGCTTTTGACTATTTGGATGCACCTATTCAAAAGGTAAATAGCCTAGATGTACCCCTACCCTACGCACCTACTTTAATAGAGGCTGTTTTACCCAATTTACCCAAAACAGTGGCTGCACTTAAGTCGGTTTTATAGCTAACCTAAACGGGAAAAGATGGAAAAAAAATACCTTATAGGCAATTGGAAAATGTACAAAACGACAAAAGAAGCCATTGCTTTTATGCAACAGTTGTTACCTACATTGGAGGCAATTGATACCGGATCCTTAGGGGTATTTCTTGCCCCTTCTTTTGTCCATTTATCTGATATGGCAAAATTAATAGATCGTAAAGGCCCTATTCAATTGGTTGCACAAAATTGTCACCATGAAGCAGAAGGTGCTTTTACAGGAGAGGTATCTGCTGCTATGCTATCGACTATCAAGGTAAGTGGGGTATTGATTGGGCATAGTGAACGAAGAATGTACCAAAAAGAAGATAATTCGCTTTTAGCTAAAAAAGTTAAAAGGGTATTGAAAACGGGTATGCAACCTTTCCTTTGTTGTGGTGAGAGTTTAGAAGACCGTAAAAACGGTAAACACAAAACGATTGTCAAGCAACAATTACAAGAGAGTTTATGCGGCATGACACCAGATGAAGTGGCAAAATTAGCTGTTGCTTATGAGCCTGTTTGGGCAATTGGTACAGGAGAAGTAGCTAGTTTGGATATCATAACAGAAATGCACTACTTTATAAGGCAAACGCTATTAGAAGCATATGGCGGGAGTATAAAAGTACCTATTCTATATGGTGGGAGTTGTAATCCACAAAATGCAGCAGCTATATTTAGTGCGCCTAATGTTGCAGGTGGGCTTATTGGCGGTGCTTCGCTCCAAGTGGATTCATTTATACAATTGGTTAAGATATTACTTGAAAAAGCAAATGATAAAGCCCACTAATGTTATTAAGATAAAGCAAATAGCTAAAATTCTCCAGAAGGAACTAGCCACCTTGTTTTTAACAGAAATGGCAGGATTATTTGATCATGCTTTGATCTCGGTTACCATGGTTGACTTAAGTAGTGATTTGAACCTAGCAAAAGTTTATATGAGCCTTTCACTCAATAAGGATCAGGGATCATTACTAAAAAAAATGGATGATCATAAAAATAGCATAAGGAGATCATTAGGCAAAAGAATAGCGGGTAAAATACATAAAGTACCTGATTTAAGGTTTATCCTTGATGATTCGGTTATACAAGGAGCACGCGTTACTGCTTTAATTGACCAATTAGATTTGATTGAAGGCTAAGAAAAGGAATGTGTAGTTTACTTTTTTGTAGCCGTTCAGCGCAGTGGGAAAGCTACGTAGAAAAAGCAAAAACGCCCCTTGTAAAATAGTTGCGATCAGCGATCAGCAATCAGCCCTTACAGCTGAAATAGAAAAACAGCCTGTTTGAAGTCCGAGAAGCGGGCGAGTTCTGTTTTTCCAGCTGTAAGCAGAGCTTTCTGATCGCAGCTTTTTACAAGGGGCGTTTTTATATATCATTGTATTAGTAATCAACTAAATATATATCTTAAGTTGACGCCATTAGCTGAAAAGCTACTTTACTTTTTATGCTTATACCTCCTGAATAGATTTTTAAGAAAATGATTCTTTGCTGTATAATCCCAAACCGTCTGGCCATTCGAATCTTTTTTAGAGAAGTTGATTTTACCTGTTTGTAAGAAGCTCGTAATAATATCAATGGCCTTCCAATCATCTTCTTTGATATTCTTATAGTGCTCAACTACTAACATAAACAATGTCCTTTGATTTAAATCTTTCATATTTGGGTTTAAACCATCCTGCAACCACGCTCTGACCATATCTGGATCAAAATCCTTGTTCAGGATCTTATGATATAGCTGATGAATGGTCATATCTTGAAAGAAGATATCCTCTGTTGATTCATTTTCGCTTGATACAACTTCTGTTGGTTCAAACTGACTGAATGATGAGTCTAGTATTGACGTATAATGATCTTCATTTTCTTTAGGTATATGCATACGACCCCTGCGTCCACCACCTCTATTTGGGGCATCAAACGGATGTCCCGGTACTACAAAGGTACTATTAGAATTATTAATTAATAACGTTGTGTTATTAGGCAAAGTGTTATTAGGCAAAAAAGAAGTAGCACCAAAAGGGCAAATAAGACCAATGGCACACACACCAACTCCAACAGGAACACTAAGCATACCAGCAACAGTAACTAATGACAAGCCAAGCACGAGCTTTTTCTTCCAAGTCCAACTGTTTGTTGATTTAGTCGTCTCTCCACCTACATGCTCAACATAACTGTATGCAGATGAGCTCCTTTGGGTTATCTTTATTAAGGTAATTTTAGGCTCAGGATTTACTGTATAGGTAGCACGATTCTTCTTATCCCACTGTATATTAGGATTTACATCGTTACCTAGTTCGATATCCTGATGGTTACCTAGTACTTGTCTGGTGTTAACACAAGAAGATAAGGTATATAAGCTTAATAGCCCGATCAATAGACTTGTTTTATATTTTGTATGTTTTTTTTCCATTGTTTGTATTTATATGATACGATCTGATATAACGCCCACCAAGCAGCATGGTCGCTATGAGCCTATTTCATAATCTATTCTTATAGCTACAGCTGCTTAGTTATAAAGGAAGAGCCAAAGGTAACCCTCACGAGGCACAACGACCACGAAATATAGGGTTCATTTGTTTTGTATATGATATGAAAAAATAGATAGAATTCCTAAGAGAATATATTAATAATCAAATGAAAAAAAACTATAAGTAGTAGTTTATTTAAGATTTTTTGCTTACTTAAATAAGAAAAGACAAATGCCAACTTTCTTTAGCATATCTGTTCAAGTCGGTAGTAAACAAGCTATTTATACTAGACTTTTGTTGCGTAGCTTTTCATAAAAATAAATGGATACCTTTCTAGCTGTATGGTTCTAACGCAGGGTGGTATGGGGATAAAGTTGAAAAAAAGTCAATAATCACCTAAATTAGTGGTGGCCGTTCAGCGCAGTGGCAAAGCTACTTAGAAAAAGCAAAAAAGCCCCTTGTAAAATAATTGCGATCGGGCAAGCAGCCCTTACAGCT
>NZ_JAACGD010000097.1 GCF_022810445.1 Candidatus Cardinium sp. cBcalN2
AGGATCATGCAGTTAATTATAAAGAACAGTTGAATGCTTTCATAAAAAACATAGATAAAGCAAATAAGAGCAGTGCTTAAGTCTTAAAAAGTTGTATCTATTCACTACTGTGGCAGACATAAGCCCCCAATGCCCTTTGTAAAATAGTTGCGATTGAGAAAGTGCCCTTTACAGCTGAAATAAAAAAACAAGCTTGTTTGAGGTCTGTGTAACAGGCCAGTTCTATTTTCCTAGCTGCACAGGGCACTGATCCGCAGCTCTTTACGGAAGCCTTAATTTTTTGCTTGCTTTTTTGTATCCGTTCACCACTGTGGCAGCGTACGTAAAGAAAAAAACGCCCCTTGTAAAATAGTTGCGATCAGAAAGCAGCCCTAACAGCTGAAATAGAAAAACA
>NZ_JAACGD010000098.1 GCF_022810445.1 Candidatus Cardinium sp. cBcalN2
ACTGCGCTGAACGGCTACCCCGGCAACTGTTTTTCTTTTCATCTGTAAACTAAGCTTTCTGATCGCACTTTTTTCAAAGGGCGCGTTTTTTTACTAGCATAAGCCATAGTGGTGAACGGAAACGAAAAAAGGGGGATAAAAAAGCTTTTGGTACCAGTCATCTGAACAGATATAAAATCTGAGGCAAGCATCGCAATTATTTTGCGAAAAGTCTTTTTCTTTCTTAGCTAGCCCTGCCACAATGGTCAATAGATTTTAAGATAACTTGCTTTTAATTAGAGCCTTAATCTCCTCTGTCTTTGTCAGCTCTAGAGGGGTTTTGCCATCATTATTTTTTATATTTACTTTAATAGCTGGATGATCCAGTAATAATTTAGCAATAGGTACATAACCCCAATGTGCTGCGATATGTAAGGCGGTATCTCCGTTACTATGTTGTGCGTTTACATCAACCTTATCACTATTGAGTAGTGCTTCGACTACTCCTATACGGAAATTCCAAGCTGCCTCATGCAAAACAGTACCGCCTTTTGCATTGTGCGCATTTACATAATTTCGATCAACCTTATCATTATTGAGTAGTTCTTTGACTACCTCTAGCAGGTCATAAAAACCTGCCCACTCCAAAAGATTCATTCCACTGCTTTTCACATTTAGATCAATCCTATCATTATTGAGTAGTTCTTTGATTACCGCTTCATGGCCATTTTTAGCTGCCAGATGCAAAGCAGTATCTGCGTATTTGGTTTGGCTATTTACATTAGTCTTATCACTGTTTATTAGTAATTTGACTACCTCTGTATGGCCGTTTTCAGCTGCCTTATGCAAGGCAGTATACTTTTTGCTATCTTTTGCATCTACATCAACCTTCTCATTGGTTAAGAGTTCCTTCACTACCACTGTATAGCCATTCAAAGCTGCCAGATGCAAGGCAGTATCTCCTGTATCTGGAAGGGTATATGTAACATCTAGCTCGTTATGTCTACGGTGCTTTAATAAAGCCAGTGCTATATCTGGGTGTTGACACTGCAACGTATAGAAAAGTGAAGGTGGCTTTTCCCCTGTATCGTTAATATTGACGTTTTCTAAAGCAATTAAATCAATAACTGCTGATTTGTCATCTTTTTCTATAGCGTTAGCGAGTGGTGTTAGCCTAGTTCCTTTGTTCGGTTTTTTATCTAATCCAAAGTTTAGACCTGCTTTTTGATCTGAGGTAGAAATTAAAGAGGTTTTTCCTGAATCCATTCCTTGGCGCCTTAGGCCTGTTCCCCCTATACAAGAAGAAAAAATATTCAGGCTGAATAAAGCGGTAAATAGGGTTACGATATAATTTAGATACTTTTGCATAGCATTTGATATTAAAGGGTTGCGATATAATTTAGATACCTTTGCATGGTATTTGATACTGTCAATACAAGAAAACAGTTCATAAAAAATTTGCATAATAAAATGCTAAAAGTATATTACAAAAAAATAAGTATAATGCCAATATAAAAGTGTGATAAAAAAGCCTTTCTACTAATGTCGTGAACAGCTACTTTGTAGCTTATTGTATCCATTCACTATTTTTTCAGGACTACCTACAAAAAGAAAAAACGCCCCTTGTAAAATAGTGACCATCAGCAAGTGGCCCTTATCTGTAGTAGTTGATA
>NZ_JAACGD010000099.1 GCF_022810445.1 Candidatus Cardinium sp. cBcalN2
AGTGATGTTACGGATATTCGTGATAAGATGACCGTTAAACTGCCTATAGATTGCTTAAACTCAGAGGCACCTGTTACTCCTCAAGAGCAAGCTGATTCTATGATGGCCTTAATGAAGTTCCATGATCATGTCTGTAAATATGTTTCTAAAGAGGCCCCTATTGATATAAAAATCATTTCAGGGTTGCTTTTATTGTTACGTCAACATTTTGGCTTTAAGCGTCATAGCTCAGGTCAATTGTTTTATGTCCGTTCGGTAGGGATTGCTCAGATAGTGGTAGATTGGGTTTTTCACTCGCCTAAAGTAATTTATGCTTCTTTGCTTTATGGCTTGGTCCGTCGTACTTGTTTGCCTCTTTCTTATATCAAAGAACATTACAATTTAGGTGTTTATGCTTTTGTCTCCAATGTAGTAAAGATAGATAAACGGGAAGAACTGGATGCTCCTTCTTTACTTTCTGTACAGAATCGACTAGAAAAAGCGCTTAAAGAAGACCATGTACAACTCTCGGTACTTTTTATCACATTAGCTGAACGTCTTTATGATCTACGTCAAGCAGCCGGTTATATGCACCTAACAGAGGTTCAGCATATGGCTCAAGAAACCCTTACGATAGATCTTCCTATAGCCAATCAATACTTGGGCCCAGAGATAGGCGCAGTATTAGAGGCAGCTGCTCAAGCGGCACTAAAGCTTTGTAAGGATAGAATTAAAAGCCAAGCAAATTAGATAAATTGCTAGTATGCCTCTAGCTTTCATTATTTGTTCAAGTCACTGGTAAGCCAGGCCTTTATATGACACTTTGTCTTCTTGCATTTCTTTTCCTTTCGGCTTACACCCACAGACACTGGTTATATCTAAATTTTTAAACCTTTATGTATACAAAAGTGTCTTAAATAGAACTTATACCAGATGGTAAAACATAGAAAAATCGTTGTAAAGCAATTAGGCTTAATAGATTATAAAGCAGCATTGGCGATTCAAGAAACCTGCTATGGCAGGCTGCTTGAGCAAAAATCTGGAAGCTTTACGATTAAGCAGCCTCATCCAGCGCCCTGTGGTTACTTACTTATTTGTCAGCACCCTCCTGTATACACCATTGGTAGAAGGGGGTCTATAGACCATTTGTTGGTAGATCCAGCTATTTTACAAGCACAGGCGATTACATTGCATCATACCAATAGAGGAGGGGATATTACCTATCACGGACCAGGGCAGTTGGTAGTTTATCCTATTATTGATTTGGAAAAATTTTTTACAGATATACATCGTTACCTTCGCTTGCTTGAAGCTTGTGTTATAGAGGTGTTGGCTTATTTTAATATTGAATCGACTCGTTTGCTTGGTTTAACTGGTGTATGGTTAAAAGCAAATGAAACTAAAAAACAGTTAGATCGAAAAATCTGTGCCATTGGTATTAGGGTAAGCAGGTGGGTAACGATGCATGGACTAGCTCTAAATGTAAATAATGATCTGGCACCTTTTAATCAAATTATACCCTGCGGTATATCTAAAGCAGTAACATCCATGCAAAAAGAATTAAACAAATCTATTTCTATAATGACTGTATCAGACATTTTAGAGCAAAATATTTTAAAAAAGTTAAATTCTGTGTAGTTTTTGTATTACACTTTTATTTAAAATCAAGTGGCAAATCTTTATATTGCATGCATGGTGCCTATTTATAATGCCGGGTAGTTTACTTGAATAGGCTTCTTGTAGAAGGCTACTTATGCTGGTAATTTGCAGCTAGGGCCAGTGGTTAAATCTTTCACAAGAATTCTAATGTTAGATCTTTTGCAAAATTCAAGCATAAAAAAACAATGGGAAGAATCTGCTCAAGCATCTTCTTTTCTTACTTATTAACTTGCTAATGCCAGATGCAACATAGAGGAAAAATTATTGAAAATGTAGTGAGAAGAAGCGGTATTTCTCTTTCAGTATTAGCTGAAAGAATAGGTATAAGTAGAAATACGCTTTATAATAGATTTAAAGAGAAAAATTTAAGCTATGACTTTATATTGACTTTAGGAATGGTGTTGCACTATAATTTTGCTGTACATTTTCCTGAGATAAAGTCAGATAGTGCGCTGCCAGAAGATGCCCGTGCAGAACTTTTTCAACTTGAGCAAAAGTATAAAACTCTATTGGAAAAATATCATTGGTTACTCAAGTTCTTATTGAAGAAGTCGCAGGATGCTGACCAGCATGGTTTGCATAAGAAAATTAAAGAACTTATCAACTCTTCTTTTTAAGTGTAGTGAGCTATGTCAACATCCATAAGAATTAAAAAGTCGCTGGGGCAGCATTTTTTAAGCGATGTTGCTGTTTCTAGTCAAATAGCCAATCTATTAACAGATAAAAGTATTGTAGGTACGGTCGTTGAAGTCGGCCCTGGTAGGGGTAGTTTAACAGATAGGTTACTCTGTAAGTCTATTGCTAGTTTATACCTTGTAGAGGTAGATCGTGATCTTATACCTTATCTAAAAAAGAGATATCCCCAATTAAGGGATCGCATCATAGAAGCGGATTTTCTAAAGTTACCATTAGCAGAACAGTTTCAAGGTAAACGATTAACTATTATTGGTAACTTCCCTTATAATATTTCTTCCCAAATTTTCTTTAAAATTTTAGAAAATCGTCATGTGGTCGATGCAGTAATAGGCATGATTCAAAAAGAAGTAGCACAACGCATCACTGCTCAACCAGGTAGTAAGGTCTATGGTATGCTTAGTGTGCTTTTACAAGCATTTTATACCATAGTATATCATTTTACAGTCCCGCCTCATCTTTTTTTGCCTCCTCCTAAGGTAGACTCTGCTGTTATTACCATGCATCGGAATAGTGTACAACAACTACCATGTAATGAGTCGCTATTTTTTCAAATAGTCAAAAGTGGTTTTCAGCAGCGTCGAAAAAAGTTACTCAATGCTTTGCGTGGTTTCAATATATCCAATATACCTTGTGTTGATTTGTTCAATAAACGTGCAGAAGAGTTAAGTGTAGCTGAATTTGTAGCGTTGACTGTAGCTGTTCAGCGCAGTGGCAAAGCTACGTAGAAAAAGCAAAAACGCCCTTTGTAAAATAGTTGCGATCAGTAATCAGCCCTTACAGCTGAAATAGAAAAACAGCCTGTTTGAAGCCCACCAAGCGGGCGAGTTCTGTTTTTCCAGCTGTAAGGGCTGCTTGCCGAAACTTTTTACTGAGGGCTTGATTTTTTGGTTACTTTTTTATCAAGAAAAAAGTAACAATAAAGATTCATTTTTTACCAATGTCATGAACAGATACGTTCCTGCTTAGCTGGAGTAGTAATATAGAGCA